>JAYVPR010000426.1:0-3741 GCA_043757245.1 Polaromonas sp.
TCTGCACCGCAATGGTTGTGGTTGGTGAGCCGCTGCAACCATGGCCGACCTGAAACACCGCTTTGTAAATGCTGCCAGCAGTAGCCGTTTTGTTTTCTAAAGAAATGTGAGAAAAAGAGACTGTAGACCAATATATAAGGGAGAAAGCAGCTATTAATTTTGTAGCGTTTAATAATTTCACAAGAATAGTCTTTCAGTAGTTTACAAAGCAAATTTGAGTTCAGTGATGAAGGTGCGCTGCGGGTACGGGTGAAAGTTCCAGTATGGGTAGTTGTTGAGGTTGTCAATGCCAACGGCCATGCTGACCTGTCTGGCGACCTGGTAACGAACCCGCACGTCAGCGGTAAGGTATTTGCTGACGCCCTGATAGGCAAAACCATTCACGTCCGAGTTGCTCAAAGTGCCAAACTGCGCACCGCTGTAGCGCACGCCCAGGCTGCCCGTCCATTGCGGGTCAAACCGGTAGCTGACCAAGCCTGTAGCGCGCCACACGGGCACGCGAGGCTGGTATTTGCCAACGGTGTCGCCGGGCACAGTGACAAAGCCTGCGTTCTCTTTGATGCGTGAATCCGCATAGGTCACGCTGCCGCTCAAGTCCAAACCCTTTTTAAAGACGTCGTTGCCGTTGTAGGCCACCTCAAAGCCATTGGTCTGCACCTTATCAACGTTCTGTACGCGATTGGTGTTTACCAAGCCAGCGACAGGCAGGCTGTAAAGCGCATCACGTGTGCTTTCAGTAAACACAGTGAGCCGCAGCAGCCCATTACCCAAGTCTTTTTCAGCAGACAGCTCGGTTGTCCATGACTTTTCAGGGCTCAAATTAGGGTCGTTCACAAAAGCGGAGTTGGTGGTGCTGGTTGAGCCATACAACTCAGCCACTGTTGGAAAACGAACCGCGCGCCCAGTAGACGCTTTTAGCACCGTGTCGCTGGCCCATTGGTAAGACAGCGCGGCTTTGGGGGACACAGCATTGATGCTGCGCGCCGCGTAGGCCGTGTTGTTAACGTTACCCACACCAAAAGTGGTGAAGCCATTGCTGGCATTGAAATTTTCAAGCCGCGCACCCAATACCGTCTTCCACTTGGGTGCAAAGGCCCAGGTGTCCTGAGCATACAGGCTGCGCAACTTCGCTTTGCCGCCCACCTCGTTGGCCACTGTGCCTGGCGCATCGGTCAAATAATTGCCTGTGATGTTAGAGCGCAAGATACGCAACTTGTAGCTGTCTTGCTGGTAACCAAAGTCAACAATGTGCGGGCCCTTCACGCCATAAGGCCGCCATGTGCCCTTCAACGCCAAATTGTTCCAGCCCGTTCCGCCTTGGTCGGTTAGCGTACCAGCGCCACCTGTCAGTGATGCAGGTTGCGCCGTTGTGGCTGCGCGACTTTGGTCTTTGCTGTAGTCGTAGAGGCTGGCGGCCACCTCCCAGTCAAATACACCTTGGGTATTGGACTTGACCGACAAGCCGTGCATGACGTGTGCCAACGATTCATTGCTAACACCAAAGTCAGCTACAGCCAGTGCGTAGCCCTTGCCATTGATGTTCACATTGCCGCTGTACACAGGGTTGCCCGCAGCATTTCTCAGGTAACTTTGTGAGCGGTTCTCCGATGTGTTTTGCCAGTAGCCAAGTGTGTAGCTGGCCCGCACGGTGGGTGAAAAGTCATACGCCAGCTTGACCTTGGCATGGTCTTGGGTGGTTTTGTACTGGGTGGAGCCACCGAGTATGGCGATGGGTGCGTTGGTAGTGTTCAAGCCTGCGACTGCACCTGTGACCACTTGCGCGCCTGCCGCCGGGGCTGTTGCACTCAAAGTACGGGTAGCGAACACCAGCGGCTGGCTGTTGCTGGTGGTGCGGTTGACGTTCACAAACCAGGACCAGTCACCATTTTTATTACCCAGTGACGCGCTAGCCTGCGTACCGCCGTAGTTGCTGTCGGTGCCGTACAGCTTAAATCTTTGCGTAAAGCCGCTGAGTTTGGCATGCGCTTCAAACTGCTTGGGCATACGGGTCACGTAGTCAACCACTGCACCCACGGAGTTGCCTGCATAAGCCGCAGAAAACGGGCCGTAGAGTACGTCGACGCGCTCAATTTCTTCAGGTGTCACCAAGCCCCATCGCGGCGTGTAGGCAGCACCGTTGCCCAGGTAGTTCGACAGCAAAATGCCATCGGCGTACACCATTGATCGGGCAGAGTTGCCTGTACCCGATGCGCGGCTGGACAGCACCGCATGGTTGTAGTCACCGATGTAGCGCTTGCGCACCAGCAGGCTTGGGAAGTACTTCAGCGCGTCCTGGCTGTCGGTGGCGTTGATGGTTTGCTCAATCTGCACTTTGGTCACACCCTCTATCGTGGTGGGGATTTGCGTGGGCAGTGACGTGGGCTGGCCACTGTTGATGGTGATCACACCGAGTGTTTTGGCGGGTGCATCAGGAGATGTGGGAACTGTTGATTGAGCCACTGCACTCAAGCTGACAAACATGGCAGTTGCGACAGCTGTCATTGGAAAGACGAATGCGTCTCTGGTTTTCATAAAATTTGCACTTTGAAAATGAAATAATCAGCGCTCGGGCAATCAGGCCAGAACGCAGGAGACTCAAGCCAATGGCCTGAGAAGTTTTCAGTTCAAAGTGCAGGTGGGCCGCGACTGGGCGGCAGTCCGGAGATAGCAGCGGCCAGATCAAACGGTAAATCAATGCCCGCAAGCTGTTGGTTTGGCCGACTGGGAAGGGTTTGCACAGTAAATGCCGGCATGGCAAAAGCCAATGAGCTGCAAGAATCGCAGTGCGAGCCCAATGGTGCGCCTTCGCCACTTCCGTCCATCGCCGTGTTCACCAAACAAATCCCACCCAACTTGCCGGAGCGCACCTCTTCGGCCAGTGTGACCGAGGGTGCAACAAGCGCTGCCAACACCGCAACAAAGCTTAAGAAAGCGGCAATGCGCTTCCACAAAGGCAGGGTTGGTGAGGATGACGATTGGTTGAACACGAGTGAATTATAGAAAGAACATGAATCCGTCATCCCGGGCTCGACCCGGGATCCATGACTCCTCTGGACTGTGCAGAGATTCGAGTTCATGGATTGCGGCTCAAGGCCGCAATGACACATTGGCTACTTCACAGCATTCGGAAAAAACAGCTGTTCACCATTGATTTTGTAGCCCGCAATCACGCTCTGCCCCGTGGGCGATACAACCCAATCGACAAACTTTTGCACCTCAGCAACCTTGGTTTGCGGGTGCCTGGCTGGGTTGATAACCATCGCGCCGTACTGGTTGAACAGGCGCTTGCACGCCAGATCGCACGGCTGCTTGATGCAAATGCCATCGTGCTCGTTATGCCCGAGCAGTTGTCGTCCACAGCGCAAGACATCGCGCATGGCAAGCCAACCGAGATCGATCACCTTAACGGCTTTATCGCCAGGCGCGGGGCTGAGTTGGGGGTGGCTACGCCAGTGAATCAGGCGCTATATGCTTGGGTGAAGTAGCTGGAAGTCGGTCCATAACAGCCAAGACATCACAAACTTAAAGCTAGAGCTAGCAACACCCTTTATTTTGACCCTTATCTTCCCCGCCCTCTTGAATTGGCGGACAAGGCACCGAGCCATACGAGCAATAGACGCAGCAGTCACCTGCTAGCGGCTTGAGCACCACATGGCAACGCTCACATTCATAAAACCACTGACAAGCATCGGTGGGCATGGTTTCCAGCTTGACGTTTCCGCAATCCGGGCACGTCAAGAT
>JAYVPR010000427.1:0-3724 GCA_043757245.1 Polaromonas sp.
GGAATTAGCAAATGTACCGTTTTGGATGGTACTGGCGGGATGCAGTGCTAGGCGCTTGGAGTGCCGTGTGGCTGGCCACACAAGCGACAAGTAACGACGCAATGCGCCCGTCAGTGCCGTCCATCAACGGTATGTTTGCTAATTCCACCTCCCTAAGCCGCCTGCGCGCCGCGGTACGGCACATGGGTGATGTCTACCCCGGCCAAATGCCACAAGGCGGCTGCCAGCACATGCTGACCTGAACCATTACCGGCTGATGCATAAGTCAGCTTGCGCGGGTTGGCCCTGGCATAAGCGATCACGTCCTTGAGCGTTGCAAACGGCAAGTCCTTGCGCGCCATCAGCGTGTAGCTGTAGCTGACGGCCAGGCCCAGCGGCTCAAAATCTTTCAAGCTGTCATACGGCAAGCTGCGGTACAAACCAGGATTGAGCGCGATGTTGGAGATCGAACCCGTCAGCAGCGTGTAGCCGTCAGGTGCGGACTTGGCCACAAAATCAGTACCGATCAAGGTACCCGAGCCGGGCTTGTTCTCCACCACAAAGCTTTGCCCCATTTGCTTACCCATGCGGTCAGCCAGCAAGCGGCCGACAAAATCAAACCCGCCACCTGGCGGCTGCGGCACAACTACTTTGATGACTTTGTTAGGGTAGTTGCCTTGCGCGTGTGATGTGGGTACAGCCATTTCGTTTTACACAAGTCCCATGAGCCTGAAGTTCACGTGAGTACCTGATGCCAGCGGCGAAGTCCAGGATGCGCTGCATGCCCAGCCAGCTCGTCTTGACCCCTGGCTCACCATCGCCCTTTCGTGCCAGACAAGCCGCCCAGCCTGGCAACCAGACGCACCACCTCGTTGAGCGTGGGCGGCTTGTCTGGCAATTTCTGCATGTTCAGGATGTAGGCCGCCTGCCACTCATCGGGCTCGAACATCAGCTGGGCATCCAAGTCTGGACAACTTCGCCCCAGCCGCATCAGCCGGGCAATGCGCCAGGCCACAATCATCCGAGATTGTCCATGTATAAAGAAATGCGCTTACCGGGTGCCCAGCTTTGAGCAGCCGCTTGACCATTGCCTCGCCCATACGACCCAAACCAATCCATCCTATCGTGCTTGCCATGTCTCGTGTCCTTAGAGATTTCTGAGCCCTGAGTGTGCGCACCTTGGCGTTAGCTGGCAAGTGGTGTGCGGGAAATCAGTTTTTCTATTGGTGGAAGATGGGCCTATGAACCAGCTGAATCACACCGCCAGAGCCAGCCTGACGGGCACATCCACCGCCAGATAGCTTGCAGGCAACTGGTAGCGGCGCGCCACCGCCAGATCGCTTTCAGTCTTGAAATGCGCCACCAGAGACTCGCGCACACCAAACACCGCATCGCTTTCGACATACGGGTCTTCAGCGTCGAATACTTCTGTGATCAGGCTGCGGTAGCCGGGGGCTTCCACAATCACGTGAAAGTGCGCGGGCCGCCAAGCGTTGCGGTGCGACATACGCAGCAGCTCGCCTACCGGACCATCGGTGGGTACGAGGTACGGCTGGGGGCGTATGGTGACCAGCTCAAAGTGGCCGTCAGCCGCTACTTTCATCTGGCAACGCAGGTTGTCTTGCGACTGGCTGTCATCTTGCTGCCAATACATGCCGTTGTCGGCGTTTTGCCAAAAGTCAAGCGTTGCGCCTGGCAGGGGGTTGCCATCAATGTCAGTCACCTGGCCGCGCACCAGAACAGGGCTGCCTGCATTGCCATTGATCAAGTTGGCACCATTGTCCATCCACGGCGAGCCGTGTGTATGAAAAGGCCCGAGCACGCTGCCCTCAGTTGCGCCGGGTTTGGACGCCAGCAAATCAACCAGTGACGACAGCCCCAGCACATCAGAGATCAAGGTAAATTCACTGCGCGATGGCGTGGTGATGGTGGCCGCGCGGTGCAAAAACGAAATCCCTTCGCGCCACTCGGCATGGGTCAGGCCGGTGTCCTGCGCATAGGCATGCAGGTGGTGTACCAGCCGATTGACCAGCAGGCGCATGCGTGCATCGTCAATGCGTTCAAAGCTGCTTTTAACCGCATCGGTCAGGTTGGTTTGGGTGATGTTTTTCATGTTTTCTCTTCGCTTTAAAATAATCGATAAACCATCAATCTACGCATGCCCCGCAAACCCGCTTTAGCCAATCAGGCCCTTGACGCCACTGGCACCACCCGTGCCAGTGCGGTGTACGACGCTTTGCGCACCGACATCCTGCATGGTGGCCTCAAGCCCGATGAAAAGCTCAAGGTTGATGCGGTCGGCACGCGCTACGGTGTGGGTGCCAGCCCGGTGCGCGAGGCACTGAACCGCTTGTCCGCTGAAGGCCTGGTTACCCGTAACGACCAGCGCGGCTTCAGCGTGGCGGCGCTGCTGTGGGACGACCTGACGGTGCTGACCAACACCCGATGCCAGGTTGAAGCGATTGCCCTGAGCGAATCGATTGCTGCGCGCAACCAGGCATGGGAAGACGCCTTGGCTGTGCTGGTGCACCGGCTGTCGCGTACGCCGCGTTCGCTGGCCACCAGCCACTATGTGCCTAACCCTGAATGGGAAGCGCTGCACCGGCAATTTCATGCGCAACTGCTGGCCAACTGCCCGTCGCGCTGGCTGCGTGATTTTTGTGCGACTATGTCGACCGAGGCCTACCGCTACCGCCAGCAGGCAGCCAGCCGCAACTTCAGCCGCCGCAATGCGCATACCGAGCACGTGGCGCTTTTTCATGCCGCGATTGAAGGCCGTGCGGCTGAGGCAGTCGAGTTGTTGCTTGCGCATTACCGGCGCACCTCCAAGTCAGTTTCTGAAAATGCCGAGCGGCTGCAAATCAATCCACCGATTTGAGGTCATGCAGGTTTGAAACCCTGCACCGTGTTGCGCAGCACGCCAATGCCCTCAATATCAATTTCAATCACGTCGCCATCAACCATCCAAACTGGCGGTTTGCGGGCGTAACCCACACCGGCAGGCGTGCCCATCACAATCACATCGCCCGGCTCCAGCGTCATGCAGGCCGACATCATGGCAATGGTGGGCGCGATATGAAACACCATGTCGGTGGTCGATGCACTTTGCATCACTTTGCCGTTCAGGCGTGACTCAATGTGCAAGCCCACGCAACCTGGCGGCAGCTCGTCAGCCGTGACCAGGTGCGGGCCAAAACCGCCGGTCTGGTCAAAGTTTTTACCGACAGTCCATTGCGTGGTTTTGCGCTGGTAGTCGCGAAAGGTGGCATCGTTAAAGCAGGCGTAGCCAAACACGTGACTCAAAGCATCAGCTTCAAGCACATTGCGGGCAGTTTTGCCAATCACCAGCGCCAGCTCGGCCTCGTAATCAAGTGAGGTTGAAATCGCCGGAATCGGTATCGCATCACCATGCGCAGCCAGTGACGACGGGCCGCGAAAAAAGACCGTTGGGTAGTCGGCCACCTTGTTGCCGCCCTCGGCTGCGTGGTCGTGGTAGTTGACACCTAGGCAAATGATTTTGCTGGGGCGTGGGATGCACGGCAGAAGTTGCACCTGGGCCAGCGGCAAGGCTTGAGCAGTTGCAGCGCGGGCCGCAATGCTGGCCATCAAACCTGCTTGACTGCTGGCCTTATCGGTCAATACAGCCACAAAGTCGTTGATGCTGGCAGGCGCGTCGGTCATGCAGTGGCGCATGTCCACCACGCTGGTACCGAGCAGCACACCGTAGCGCACTGCGTTGTCATGT
>JAYVPR010000428.1:0-13992 GCA_043757245.1 Polaromonas sp.
TCATGTGCTGGGCATTGAGGACGTACCTTCAGAGCCGCAAGCGCTGCGCTTGCTGGCGCGGGCGGCGCGAGGCTCAATGCGCGATGCGCTGTCATTGACGGACCAGGCGATTGCCTTTGGCTCGGGCGCCTTGGCGGAAGCCAGCGTGCGCCTGATGCTGGGCAGCGTTGACCGCAGCTATGTTTTCAAGTTGCTTGACGCTTTGGCGCGGGGTGATGGCAAAACGGTGGTGGAAACGTCAGAAGTATTGCGCGTCAATGGCCTGAGCGCAGCTTCGACCTTAGAGGAAATGACCACTGTGTTGCAACGCATGGCGGTCCTGCAAGCGGTTCCTGACATGATGGCCAAGTCGCTGGAGGGTGATGAAGACACCGACCCGGAAGCGACTGAAACGGCCCGACTGGCGCAAACCCTGCCGCCAGACGAAACCCAGTTACTTTACAGTCTATGCCTTCACGGGCGCGGTGAGTTGGGTTTGGCGCCTGACGAATACGCAGCGCTGACCATGGTGCTGCTGCGTTTGCTGGCTTTCAAGCCGGCAGGCAGCGCGCCTCAGGCTGCAGCCGCCAAATCGGGGAGCGCCGCCGAGCCTGGAAAAAAGCCACAGAGCCCGCCTGAGCCTGCTCGGGCAGTTTCCCAGCCTGCTGTTTTGCCTTTAGTCGCATCAAAAGCCGAAATTGCACCAAAGCCACCTGAAAACAGTGATTTTGAGGCATTAAATCTGCCTACAGCCCAATCAATACGGGTGCGAATAGCTCCTGAATTAATAGCAAATCAACCAGTAAAGTCTGAACTGTCAACCCCGGCCAACACCGAGCTGGGCGATTTCTGGTTAAGTCTGGTGACGCAGCTCATCGCTGTAGACGCCATCAAAACCATGGCACGTGAACTTGCCTTGCAGTCGCAACTGATGGCGAATGAAGGCGCGGTATGGAGGCTGCGGATTGACAGCCCCTCACTCAACAGCCCAGCCAATATTGAAAAGTTGCAAACCGCCATCAACGCGCAGCAGCAAGGCGCGCCTGCTATTCAGTTGGCTGTTGAAATAGGCCCCGTTCTGGACACACCCGTGCGCCGCAACCAAGCCTTGGCCAAAGAGCGCCAAGCCGTGGCTGAAGCGCTGATCAACAGCGACCCGTTTGTGCAAGACATGGTGCGCAATTGGGGCGGAAAAATCGTGCCCGGTAGCATCAAGCACAGCCTACACGCGCCCGCTGATACCGCCAAAACGATATGATCAACCCAAGTCAAACAACCCATTTCTAAAAGGAAAAAACATGTTCAACAAAGGGCAACTAGCTGGTCTCATGAAGCAGGCGCAAACCATGCAAGACAACATGAAAAAAGCGCAGGACGAACTGGCATTTATTGAAGTCACGGCCGAATCAGGATCGGGTTTGGTCAAGGTCACGATGACCTGCAAGCATGAAGTCAAAAGGGTTGAGATTGCGCCCAGTTTGCTCACCGACGACAAAGACATGATTGAAGACCTGGTAGCCGCAGCATTCAACGCCGCCGTGCGCAAGGCAGAAGAGGTCAGTGGAGAGAAGATGGGCAAGATTACCGCCGGGATGCCAAGCCTTCCCGGCGGCATGAAAATGCCCTTCTAATTTTGACATCTGAATTTACAAGCAGGGGCCGCGGGACTGGCTTTGCCAGACCGCAGGCGCAGCGCCCCCTCGGGGGGCAGAGAGCTACACGCAGTGAGCGAACGTGGGGGCTACATGTCTAACGCCGTCGAAGGCCTGACTCAAGCCCTGCGCAAACTTCCCGGCGTGGGCGCCAAGTCTGCCGCGCGCATGGCGTTTCATTTGTTGCAGCATGACAAAGCAGCCGCATTACAAATTGCCAAAGCACTGGAGCATGCCGTGCAAAGCATCAAGCATTGCGCAATGTGCAACACGTTGACAGAGCTGGATGTATGCAGCACCTGCGCCAGCTCGCAGCGCGACCGCAGCAAGCTGTGCGTGGTCGAAACCCCAGCCGACCAAGCCGCACTTGAGCGAACGCTGGCCTACAAGGGCCTCTACTTTGTGCTGATGGGCAAGCTGAGCCCGCTGGACGGTATTGGTCCGCATGACATTGGTTTGCAAAAATTGTTTGACCGGGTCGTGCCCAAGAAGCCTGAAGGTCAACCCGTGCCGGTGGGCGAACGAGAAGTGCAAGAGGTTATTTTGGCGACCAACTTCACCGCTGAAGGCGAAGCGACGGCGCATGTGATTGCCCAGGCCCTGAAGGCGCGCGGGGTGCAAGTAACGCGCTTGGCGCGCGGCGTGCCGGTGGGCAGCGAGCTGGAGTATGTTGACTTGGGAACGATAGCGCACGCGCTGGCGGACAGACGCTAGCAATGCCTTGAATGACAATACACTGCTATAATTTTAGTAGCTGAATACGCAATTAAAACAAAGCCTATAGACTTTAGAAGTTGTAAAAAATGATTTTTGTGCGCTTTACCATTGCCTATTGGTGTGTTTTATTTATGGCCATCTTGCCTATCGTCTGTACAGGCATCGCCAAGTACGGCATGTTCGGTAAATCACGACGCGATGGCGGTTATGACAACCACAACCCGCGTGCCTGGCTCGCCAAACAAACCGACTGGCGTGCCCGTGCCAATGCGGCGCAGGCGAATACGTTTGAGGCGCTGCCATTTTTCTTTGCTGCCGTCATCATTGCCCACCAGTTGCAGGCGAGGCAGACCGTGGTCGACATTCTGGCTTTCATGTTCGTTGTGCTGCGCATGTCTTACGTCCTGATGTATGTGGCCGACATGGCTAAAACCCGCAGTGTCATTTGGTTTGCCGCACTGCTGATCAATATCTGGATCCTATTTACGGGTTTCCGCTGACATTTTTTAAAATCTCGTAACCAGTCGTAAGCTAAATTTATAGCTTTAGTAATAACCCGCACGGGATGTTCCCGATGCGGGTTTTTTGTTGCCTTGATATCCTCTCTTCAATCAAAAAAATATAAACCATCTGTTCAATGACTTCTCAGTATCCGATGTCCCGCCGACGCTTTTCAAACAGCATAACTTGTGCAGCTTTGATATTGGCGTTGCCTGGTCTGCACGCACAAGGTCGGCTTGAAAAATCCAAGATCATTATTTCTGTTGATGGCAAGGCATCGTTCGCCTACTTGCCGTTGACGATTGCAGACCAACTGGGGTTTTTCAGGGAAGAGGGCTTGGATGTTCAGATCAATGACTATGCAGACGCTGCCAGCGCGGCGCAGTCAATGCTCGTGGGTAGCGCAGATGTTTGCTCCGGCTCTTTTGAGAGAACACTGAATCTGCAATCAAAAAATCAGATGGTGAAGGCATTTGTCTTGCAAAGCCTGACGCCACAAATCGCCTTTGCTATATCGACGCGTAATTCAGCAGCCTACGCGTCAATGGCCGATCTGCGTGGCAAGAAAGTCGGTGTCATGGCACTCGACTCAGCGGCCACCCTGATGACTAATTTATTGTTGGTCAAAGCCGGCCTGAATGCCCAGGATGTCAGCTTGGTACCCGTTGGCTCATCAGTCACTGCGTTAAGTGCGATTCGCTCAGGCCAGATTGACGCCCTGTGCAGTTCTGACCCCGTGATGACCATGCTGGAACAAAAGGGCGATGTCAAAATTATCAGTGACACGCGAACGCTGCGCGGCACATCAGACCTTTTCGGTGGATCCATGCCGTCGGCATGTCTGTATGCCAGCAGCGAGTTTGTGCTGAAAAACCCCACCACTTGCCAGGCACTTACCCACGCCATCGTTCACAGTCTGAAGTGGCTGCAAACAGCCGGCCCAGGCGACATTATCAAAGTGGTGCCAGACAGTTATTTACTTGGAGACAGAGCCTTGTATCTGGCATCCTTCAATAAAATCCGTCAGTGCTTTTCGCTCGATGGTTTTTTGCCTGAAGACGGGCCGCTTACCGCCTTGAAGGCGCTCAGTCGCTTCGATTCAACCTTGCAGCAAGCTAAGATCGATGTCAGCAAAACCTACACCAACGTGTTTGCAATGCGTTCCAAACAACGCTTTCGGCTTTAAGTCAATGCCCGCTGGCAATGTTAGGCCGTGAGCTGTAACGTGCCAACAGACATTATTTTCAGTCTCAACGCTTTTGGCGTTTGACGTTGGCTTTTGGGTTCCGTACTGCGCGCTTCACCGGACTTTTTGCAGAAGCTGTCGCGCGATCAGCTTGCATTTTGACTGGCAGGTAGACAACCACTTGCTGCCCCAGTTTGAAGGCACTTGCAACGCTTGTGCTGTTCCATTCAGCCACGCTAACAGAGCTCAAATCGTAGCGCTTGGCAATGCTTGCAACAGTCTCGCCTTTGCGTGCCTTGACGGTGGTGCGGCGCGTCACAATTTCAGGAGCTAGGGACATTTGTGCGTTGTCAGCTACATAGCTCGCAACGTCACTTTCCATTTTTGCCGAGCGCGGTACCAACAGCGTTGAACCAGCTTTGATCAGCATCCGGGGCGGAATGTTGTTAACGCTGCGCAAATCGTGTTCACTCATGCCGACGCGTTTCGCGGCCTCGCTCACGCTGATCGTGGTGCCAGTTGTCCAGGCTGTCCAGCTGGCGTACTGTCCTTGACTGTAAGCGTCAAAGTTGCGTTGAAACACCAGCGCGTTGTCCCAGGGCAGCAAAATTTGCGGTGTGCCTGATGCAATGATCACCGGGCGATGCGCCGATGGGTTCAGTGCCTTGAAGTCTTCAATGCGTACATCGGCCAGCCGAGCAGCCAAGGCCACGTCAATATCGCGGTTTAATTGCACTTGCTGAAAGTACGGGTGGTTTGCAATCAAAGGCAGTTCGGTGCGAAAGCCCTGCGGGTTAGCCACAATGTTTTTAACGGCTTGCAGCTTGGGAACGTACAAGCGCGTTTCAGCGGGCATGTTCAAGTCCAGGTAACCCGTGCCCAAGCCGGCTTTTTTGTTGCGTGCAATGGCTCGGCCCACGCTGCCTTCGCCCCAGTTGTAGGCGGCTAGCGCCAGGTGCCAGTCTCCAAACATACCGTGCAGCTTTTGCAGGTAGTCCAGCGCAGCACGGGTCGACGCCAACACGTCGCGGCGGTCGTCCCTGAAAGCGTTTTGCTTCAAGTCAAAATATTTACCCGTAGCGGGCATGAATTGCCACATACCAGCAGCCTTGGCACTGGACACAGCCTGCGGATTAAAAGCGCTTTCAATAAAAGGCAGCAGCGCAAGCTCGGTCGGCATTTGACGCCGTTCCAGTTCTTCAACAATGTGAAACAGGTATTTGCTGGAGCGTTCGGTCATGCGCTGAATGTAGTCAGGCCGGCTTGAATACCACTGTTCCCGGTCTGTCACCAAGGGGTCTTGCAAATCGGGCATGCCATAGCCACGGCGTATGCGGTCCCACAATTCTTTTGGGGGTTCGGTCGACGTGATTTTTAAGCCACTGATTGAACTTGGCGTAATGCTTTGCAGCGGTGCATTGGGTACTTGTGGTTTGACGATAGCGACAACAGCAGCGGCAGCAACAGCAGGTGCTGAAGAAGCGACTAAAACAGGATCTCCCGGCATGCCGGGTTTGCTGGCGCAGCCGGCCAGAACTACAACACAAAGTATGGCTGCCGACAGGTGATGAAGGGTCATTTGAATTGGTTTTTCCTCTGCCTGATGGCGGCAAATACTGAAACGTCGTCATGGGCTGTTGCATCGAAATGCTGGGCAGAAGAGATAAGTGCGGGTTGTCGGGTGCGTAAGAATGGATTGATCAGCAGTTCTTGGGCAATCGACGTGGGCAATGTGGGCCGATGCTGTTCGCGTAGTTTTTTGCAATGCGCTTGGTAGGCGGCCAATGTCTGATTGTCCGGGTCAACGGCTACTGCAAAGCGCAAATTACTCAACGTATATTCATGCGTGCAGCAAGTCACGGTGTCGCCTGGCAAGGCGGCCAGCTTGTCCAGCGATGCCAGCATTTGCGCGGGCGTGCCCTCAAACAGTCTGCCGCACCCGCCTGAAAATAGTGTGTCGCCACAGAACAACAAAGGCTTTCCATTCATGTCCGGCGTGTAGTATGAGATGTGGCCAGCTGTGTGACCGGGTACATCAATGACCTGAAAGCTAAGGCCCATAACGCTGATACTGTCGCCCTGATGGAGCGGTGTGAACGGCTCAGGGATGGTTTCACTGGCGGGACCAAACACCTCGGCGCCAGTTTCATCGCGCAAGATATCGACACCCCCCGTGTGATCTGCGTGGTGATGCGTGACTAAAATTGCACTTAATTGCAAACCATTGTCTTGCAGTACGCGCCGCACCGGTGCTGCATCGCCCGGATCCACCACCAGCGCACGCTGGCCGTCATGCAGCAGCCACAGGTAGTTGTCGGCAAACGCGGGGATGGGTATTAATGTCAACATGTGTGGGTATTGAGGAGTTGTGAAATTATAAGTTTGACTGATTGGCTAAAAACCCCTCCCGGCGAGTATCTGCTGGGGTGGGAGCGTGAGCAATTTGACCTGGCCGTGAGCGACATCTTTGGCTACCACGCGCTCCAATTGGGCTTTGCCCCACTGGATACGCTGCGGGCAAACCGCATGCCGCACCAGTGGTTAGCCGCAGAGTCATTGCAGCACTCTGCAAACTATGGGACTAAGCTGGACGCATCAAGTTCCCTGCCTAAAGCGGCTATGGCCGCGCTGGTGACGGATGCGGGCGCTTTGCCTTTTCCTGCCAACAGTCTGGATTTACTGGTGCTTCCGCACACGCTGGAGTTAAGCCAGGATCCACACGCAACGTTGCGCGAGGTTGAGCGTGTGCTGGTGCCTGAAGGCCGCGTCGTCATCAGTGGATTGAACCCGACCAGCCTGTGGGCCATGCGCCAGAAGCGGGCGCATTTTTACCAGCGCTTTGGTCGCAGCGATTTGTTCTTACCCGAGGCTGGGGAATTTATTGGTTACTGGCGCTTGCGCGACTGGCTGCGACTGTTGAATTTTGAGGTGGAATCAGGCCGTTTTGGTTGCTACCGCCCAGCCTTTGAAACTGATAAATGGCTCTCGCGCTTTGAATGGATGGACAAGGCAGGCGGGCGTTGGTGGCCCATTTTTGGTGCGGTTTATTTTTTGGTGGCTGTCAAGCGTGTGCGCGGCATGCGGCTGCTGGAGCCCGCCTGGAAAACTCGCAAAACAGTGCCCACCGCACCTGTAGCAGTGGCCAGTAAAGAATCCAATTTCAATGTAATGACCGAACATTCAGAAAAACAAACATGACCGAACCGCAACAAAACACATCACCCCATCCCGTGGTGATTTACACCGACGGCGCCTGCAAAGGCAACCCGGGCCCAGGCGGCTGGGGCGCACTGCTCAGTCAGGGCGGCGTTGAAAAAGAAATCTTTGGGGGCGAGTTGGGTACCACCAACAACCGCATGGAGCTGTCTGCCGTGATTGAAGCATTGGCGGCCCTTAAAAGGCCTTGCTGCGTAACGCTGTACCTGGACAGTGAATACGTGCGAAAAGGTATCACCGAATGGATACACGGCTGGAAGGCGCGGGGCTGGAAAACTGCAGCCAAAGCGCCGGTTAAAAATGTTGACTTGTGGCAAAAGCTTGATTCGATGGTGACCAGCAGCGGCCACAAGATTGACTGGCGCTGGGTCAAGGGCCATGCAGGTGACCCAGGCAACGAGCGCGCAGATGGCCTGGCAAATAAAGGCGTTGAGAAGGTGTTGAGTGGACGTTGAAGGGACGTTAGGAAGCTTGAGGGCACTTCTAGAAATTCAAATTTTCGGGATCAGGTGCTAGGCGCACGGCGCACAGCAACCGGAACGTACTGAGGTACGTGAGGATTGCGAGCACCGCGCAACGACGCAACTCGCCCGAAAAATGAATTTATAGAAGTGTCCTTTAGCATTCTTGGTGTGGGTCGTGCTCCTACGCACTATAAGTATGAAGTATGCGTAGTATGTCCGTCTCTTGCCTTGTAAAGTCGTTGTAAAGCCGCTGCACAGCATGCCTATTGGATGCCCTTAAACGCGATCCAAAGGGGCGGGTACTGATACATTGGAGTGTTGTTTCATTTGATAACACGTCGGCAACTTAACGGCATTCAAAGCATGGTTTCTAAAGTAATTTATTCAGCAGTAGCAGCCTTTGGAATTGCAGTGGCATCAGGTGCAGCCTGGTGGTACCAGCAACCTAAAAATAGCCCTGCACAGTCGCTAGATGCGACTGCTTCTGCCGCAGGTGCGCCGCAAGTCGCTGCCAGTGGGTCCAGCGGTGGTCGCCCGCCTTCTGTAGAAGTGGCCAAGGTTGAGGTCGCCCGCCTGACGGACGACACCCAGGCGGTAGGCAGTTTGCGATCTCGCCGGGGCGTCGTATTGCGGCCTGAAATCAGTGGGCGCATTACACAGCTTAATTTTACCGACGGTCAGCGGGTAAAAAAAGGGCAAGTTTTGGTGCAGTTTGATGACCAATTGCCGCAGGCGCAAATTCAGCAAAGCATGGCCGAGCTGTCGATTGCCCTGGCCAATCAAAAACGTAACCAGGAACTGGTGGCGCAAAACTTCATTAGCCAACGCTCACTGGATGAAAGTGCCGCTAATTTGGAAGTCGCGCAGGCCAAGTTGGCCTTGTCCAAGGCCGCAGCCGAGCGTTTGAAAATCGTTGCGCCGTTTGACGGGATTGCGGGAATTCGAGTGGTCAATGTGGGCGACTATTTAAAAGATGGCGCAGACATCGTCAACATCGAAGACATTGATGCGATTTTTGTGGATTTCAGGTTGCCAGAGCGGTTTCAGGCCAAGGTCAAACGTGGCCAAACGGCCATGCTCGACATGGATGCGCTGCCTGGCCGCAAATACAGCGCAAAAATTCAGGCGATTGACCCGCTGATTGATGCCAACGGCCGCTCGGTCGGCATTCGGGGCTGTATTGATAACCGCCAATTGCAACTGAGGCCCGGCATGTTTGCGCGGGTCAATGCGGTGTTCGGCGTGCGTGAGAATGCGCGCGTCATTCCCGAGGAAGCGATTGTTCCGCAAGGCGGCAAGCAGTTTGTCATCAGGCTGTTGCCGGGGGATACGCCGCAAAGCAGCACAACTCCGAGCCTTGTAAGCCAGCGGGTAGAAGTCAAACTCGGCTTGCGTAGCCCGGGCAAAGTCGAGGTGCTCGAAGGTTTGGAGCTTGGCGACACGGTGGTAGTTGCGGGCCAGCAGCGGCTACAGCGTGATGGCATCACCGTTAACGTGGTGGACCTGAGCAGCGCCCGGCCTGGCGCAGCAAGGCCAGCTGCATCGGCTGCGGTAGTTCCGGCGGCCCCGGCGATGTCTGCAGTGATGGCGCCATCTGTTGCTGCTTCTGTAGCTGGTGCCAAAGGGATGGGTGTCGGCGGCAAGCCTGCACCGCCTCTAGCCAAGGGCCCGAACCCATGCGACGAGCAGACGACAAGCCCAAGGGTAAGCCATCGCGCAAACCCGCCTGATGTCAGTCTGCCAACGTAAAACGAGGGTTTTGTCATGCAGCTAGCTGAAATTTCCATCCGCCGCCCGGTATTTGCCACGGTTTTGTCCTTGCTGATCGTGTTGATTGGTGCGGTCAGCTTCAACCGCCTGACGGTGCGCGAATACCCAAAGATTGACGAGCCCGTTGTGACTGTCAGCGTGCGCTATGCCGGTGCATCGGCTGAAGTTATTGAGTCGCAAGTTACCAAGCCACTGGAAGACTCGATTGCAGGTATTGATGGGGTGGATGTCATCACCTCGATCAGCCGTGCCGAGCAGGGTCAGATTACCGTACGTTTCCGGCTTGAAAAAGATGCTGACTCCGCCGCTGCCGAGGTACGTGACCGGACCTCACGCGTGCGCAACCGATTGCCACAGGCGATTGAGGAGCCCGTGATTGCCAAGGTCGAGGCCGATGCCTTTCCGGTGATCTTCATAGCTTTCAGCAGTGAAACGCAAACGCAATTGCAAATCAATGACCTGATCAACCGGGTAGTCAAATCGCGTCTGCAAACCGTGACGGGTGTGGCAGACGTGCGCATTTTCGGCGAACGCAAATACGCCATGCGCGTCTGGCTGGATACCGACAAGCTGGCGTCGTACCGGTTGACGACGCAAGACGTTGAAGACGCGATACGCCGCAGCAATCTTGAGTTGCCAGCCGGGCGCATTGAGTCGCAGCAACGCGAATTCAGCGTCACGTCGCAAACGGACCTGATCCGGCCTGCGCAGTTTGGCGATATCGTGGTGAAGAACGTCAACGGCTTTTCCGTCAAGGTGCGTGATGTGGCGCGGGTGCAAGAAGCTGCCGCCGAAGAGCGCACCGCCGTGCGTCTGAATGGCCGCGCCGCTGTGGCTGTGGGTGTGATTCGCCAGGCCACAGCCAACCCGCTGGACTTGTCAAAAGGCGTGCGTGAGGCGATTCCAAAACTCAAAGCCGATTTGCCGCCCGGCATGCAGATTGACATTGCCAACGACAACTCGGTGTTTATTGATCGCTCAGTTAAAAACGTTTACAAAACCATCGTTGAGGCAGTCATTTTGGTGGCGCTGGTAATTTTCGTGTTTTTGCGTACCCTGCGTGCGTCACTCATTCCCATCATTACTATTCCTGTCAGTCTGGTCGGCACCTTTGCCCTGATGTCGCTGGCGGGCTTTTCGATCAACACGCTCACCTTGCTGGCTCTTGTCCTGGCCATTGGTCTGGTGGTGGACGACGCAATTGTGATGCTGGAGAATATTTTCCGGCATATTGAAGAAGGCATGGATCCGTTCTCGGCCAGTATCAAGGGTGCGCGTGAAATCGGCTTTGCCGTGATCACCATGACAGCGACTTTAGTGGCTGTGTACGCGCCGCTGGCTTTTACCCCAGGGCGCACCGGGCGGCTGTTTGTTGAGTTTGCGCTGGCGCTTGCTGGGGCGGTGGTGGTGTCAGGTTTTGTGGCTTTGACACTGACCCCCATGATGTGCAGCCAACTTCTCAAACATAACCCCAAGCCTAACTGGTTTGACCGCAGCATGGAGCGCCTGTTGACCCGCATGGCAGATCGCTATGGCTTGGCCTTGCGCTGGGTGGTGACGGCGCGTGCGCCGGTTCGCGGTGCTAAACCTGGCTTCGGTCAGCGCCTCAAAGGTGCGGTGCTGCAAGCGCGTTGGTTGGTCGTTGGCGTGATGCTGGTCAGCGCTGTGGCGATTGTGCTGGTGTTCCCCACCATGAAGCAGGAGTTGTCGCCGCTTGAAGACCGTGGCGTGATTCTGGCCAACATCACAGCGCCCGACGGCGCAACACTTGATTACACCAACCGTTACGCGCAGGCGGTTGAAAAAATTGGTCAGCCTTACAACGAGTTTGACCGTATTTTTGCCAGCATCGGCCTTCCTACAGTAGCACAGGCCAGCGTGGTGTACCGCACCGTAGACTGGGAAGACCGCAAACGCACAACGCTTGAACTGGCGCGTGAATTGCAGCCCAAACTGGCTGGCCTACCAGGCGTGACGGTGTTTACCGTTACGCCGCCGTCGCTGGGTCAGGGCTTTCGTGAAAGACCCGTGAACTTCGTCATTCAAACCTCAGACAGCTATCAAAACCTGAGCGCGGTAGCGCGCCAGATGATGGAAGAAATTGCCAAAAACCCCGGCATCGTTTCACCCGATATTGACTTGCGTTTGAATAAACCCGAGCTGCGCATTGAAGTCGTACGCGACAAGGCCGCCGACCTGGGTGTAAGCGTTGAGGTAGTGGCCAAGGCGGTTGAAACCGTGCTGGGTGGTCGCAACGTGACGCGCTACAAACGCGACGCCGAGCAGTACGACGTGATTGTGCAAACCGAGGCAAAAGGGCGCACCACGCCAGAAGATATTGAACGCATTTACGTACGTGGTCGAAACGACACGATGATTCCGCTGTCAGCCTTGGTCAAGGTGCGCGAGAGCGTCTCGCCGCGCGAGCTCAACCACTTTGGCCAGCGCCGCTCGGTGTCGATCACAGCCAGTTTGGCGCCTGATTATTCACTGGGTGAAGCGCTTAAATTCATGGATTCGACAGCCGCCAAAGTGCTGAAAACAGGCTATAGCACAGACCTGAATGGCACGTCTCGCGAATTTAAGAATTCTCAAGGCGCATTGGTCGTTGTATTCGTCCTGGCGCTGGTGTTTATCTTTTTAGTACTGGCGGCGCAGTTTGAAAGCTTTATCGATCCGCTGGTCATCATGCTGTCTGTGCCACTGTCGATGATTGGCGCGCTGCTGGCGCTGAAGTGGTCAGGTGGCTCACTCAATGTTTATTCGCAAATTGGCCTCATCACGCTGGTGGGCTTGATCACCAAACACGGTATTTTGATTGTCGAATTTACCAACCAGTTGCGCGCTGACGGCATGGACATGGTCGATGCATTGATCAAAGCCTCGAGTCAGCGTTTGCGCCCGATTTTGATGACCACAGGCGCCATGGTGTTAGGGGCAGTGCCTCTGGCACTGGCGACGGGCGCAGGCGCTGAAAGCCGCATTCAAATCGGCTGGGTGATTGTGGGCGGAATGTCACTCGGCACGTTATTGACGATTTTTGTCGTGCCGACCATGTATACGCTGTTTGCCCGCAAAACGGTTCCTGGCGCCAATACGGCTTTGGCCAAAGTAGGGTCGGATTCGGCTGTAGTTCACCCCGACTACGTGGCTAAATGACGCCACTAATTTGGAGGACATCCTTAACACCCAGGAAGACTAGGCGTGGTTGATTGCGGTGCAAAACCCGCTGATCGTGCTGTTCCCGAACGCCTGGCGGATGTGCAGGCAGGACAAATAGGAACCCCGCTGGAGAATGTCGATACCTACCTCAACAACGTCGAAACCAGCGTGGATGTGAATGCCATTACCGAAAGTGTCACTAAATTGAGACGCGCCAGCAGCTAATATTTCCGGACTTAAACATAGACCAAGTAAGTATTTGACTTATTTCAAGCAGACAGATTAAATTGCAGTGTTCATGCTAATTTTGGCCTGAACCGGTTTCTTCAATGCTTCAGTCACTTCAACGTAGTCAAACCATGAAAACCTTCAAAAACCTCATTTCTGCCTTTCTGATTGTCTGCATCACCGCGGCTGGTTTCCCCCTGACGGCGCAAGCCAGCATCATTGCCACCGATGAAGTTATATCGATGGGCGCAGTTGCCTCAAACCGCGATGCAGTCAGCAGTTTTCTGACCCGCGATGATGTTCGTCAGGCCATCCTGGCGCAGGGCGTCAGCCCGCAAGCGGCGCAGGAGCGGGTCAACGCCATGTCGGATATGGAGGTCGCACAATTGGTCGGCCGCATTGACAAGGCCCCCGCTGGTGCCGGTGTTGTTGGTGTTATTTTCACTGTATTTGTCATCCTGCTCGTTACAGACATTATGGGCTTGACCAAGGTGTTTCCGTTTACCCGATCGGTTCGATGATCGGCTGGGCAACCTCTCTGCGAGCCCCCGTTGTTACGGGGGTTTTTGTTTTGGCAGCGCTACTGGCCGGCTGCGCGACGCCTCAGGTAGCCACGCTGGATGGGCGATGGCCCGCTGACCTGCCCGCGCGGATGGAACTCAGCGGTGTGCCCTTTTATCCGCAGGAAGACTATGAGTGCGGGCCTGCCGCACTGGCAATGGCGGCGGGTGCGGCGGGTGTTCAAGTCCTGCCTGAAACACTGGTCGAGCAGGTATATTTGCCAGGACGCGAAGGCTCGTTGCAACTTGAGATGCTGATCGCCACTCGCCGCCAGGGCCTGGTGGCCTATCCCTTGCAACCGCAGGTGGAGGCCGTGCTGCGAGAGGTGGCGGCGGGCCATCCGGTCGTGGTGTTTCAAAATCTGTCGTTCTCGTGGTACCCGGTGTGGCATTACGCAGTGGTGATCGGGTTCGACCGGGCGCGCAACACGCTGGTGCTGCACTCCGGCCGCACCGCGCGCATGGAGATGTCCCTGTATGCGTTTGAGCGCACTTGGGCGCGAGCGCAGTACTGGTCCATGGTGGCGCTGGCACCGACCCGTCTGCCAGCAACAGTG
>JAYVPR010000429.1:0-3687 GCA_043757245.1 Polaromonas sp.
GCACCGCTGCTGGCTGCTGAGACCGATACAGCGGCCGCGCAAACCCTACTCCATACCGAAATACACCGAGCCTTGACCCAATTGGCCGGGGCTGCTGACCGGATTGGGACAGCCAATAAATGATCGCACGCCGTGGCGATTTTTTACGTCTGGCGCTGATGGCTACATGGTGCGGTAAAATGACCAGACACACCAAAAACAGAGACGCATTAAAAAATGACGGTACTTTTGACGGTACTTTTTAAAGGCGGCGATTAGGAATCTAGCATTTATGCGGATTACAGCGCACACTGTGGTTCCGGTCTCGGCACCAAGAACTAAGAGTGTTGGGTATATTTTTTAAGCTATCGGTACGCCGTAGGCAATAGTGACAAAGCGCACCAATGCGCATCAATGCGCGGGTTCGATTCCGGTCTTTAGGCACACTATTGTTGTTTTGACATCAATCCGTAAGTGGTTAAGATATTTTCATGTCCAGCAACAACACACCCTTTGAAATTCACGTCCATGGCGAAGTGCCCTTGCGTGCAGATGTCACGTTTGAGCAGCTACAAGAGGCCTTAAAGCCGTTGTGGAAGTATTCCGGTGCCAAGTCCCTGGTGGCAGCCGCTGAAAGCGCCTACGAGGAAGAGCCGGGCATTCGCTTTGATGCGAACAAGCATCTGCTGCAAATGTGTTGGACGGTACCCGGTGACGAAGACTTTCGCCAGGCGCTGGACGAGATGTGCATGGGCTTGAATGACCTGGCCGAAGCGGGTGCGCCGATTGAAGTCACGTTTTACGATGCTGATTTTGATGATGAAGATGACGACAGCGAAGAGGGCGATGCGCGCGACGATTTCGCTATGTATTTTGTCGGCCCTACGCCCGCCGCCATCATGCAGGTGCAGCGCGACTTGCTGGTGCAGGACACGATTGGCCTGATGGAGCGGCATTTTGATGGCTCCGAGTTGGGAGAGGTGGTCGATGCCATCGACCGCCTGTTTGAGCGGCGTTTTGACGCGCTGGTCAACTCCATGCAGTTGGGCAAACCACCACGCGGATCGGGTGGATCTTCAGGTGGAACAGGCCATGGCGGTGGTCGCAAGCCAAGACATCTGCATTGAACAGTTTTTCAGGGAAGCTTGCTGCGCTACTAAATAAATAGCTGATTGCGCCCGTATTTATTCGGCTGCAGCTATATTTTATAGCTAAAACGGGGGTCTCAAACTACCCGAACCCGTATCACATGCTCAACCGCCTCAATCGCGGTCACGACATCGCCGTCGGGTGGGCTTTCAACGTCAATGATGTTGAAAGCCAGCTCTCCACGGCTTTTGTTCATCATGTCGATGACGTTGACTTTTTTATCCGCCAGCACCGACAGCACATGACCCAGCACGCCTGAAGTGTTGTCGTTTGAAAAGGTGATGCGCGTCTTGCCAGATGCGCCCGGCATTCTGGGCATGTTGACAGACGGAAAGTTCACCGAGTTGGTGATGTTGCCACTTTCCAGATAGTCCATCAACTGGTTGGCAGCCATCACGGCGCAGTTCTCTTCTGATTCTTCAGTGCTTGCCCCGATGTGCGGCATGGCAATCACGTTCGCATGGTTGAGCAACAGCGGCTCGGGAAAATCGCAAACGTATTTGCCTAGCTTGCCTTTGCTTAAGCTGCGCTCAACAGCGTTTGAATCCACAATCGTTTCACGCGCAAAGTTCAGCAGTACCGCGCCGGGCTTCAGCAAGGCCAATGCATCGTCATTGATTAAATGCCGGGTTGCGTCCATGGCGGGCACGTGCAGAGAAATGTAGTCCGCTCTGGCCAGCAAAGCCTGCAAATTCTCCATGCGCGTGACTTCATTTGACAAGCGCCATGCCGCGTCAATCGACAAGGCCGGGTCAAACCCCACCACCTTCATGCCCATGCTGAGTGCCATATCGGCCACCATCGAGCCAATGGCGCCCAAGCCCACGATGCCCAGCGTTTTGCCTTTAATCTCACCGCCGGCAAAGCGGGATTTTTCTTTTTCAAGCAGAGCAGACATTTCAGTGGCGTCCGTCATGGCGGTCAGTGAATTCACATACGCCATACCCGGCAAAATACCGCGCGTGGCCAGCAGCATGCCAGCCATCACCAGTTCTTTAACAGCATTGGCGTTGGCTCCCGGCGTGTTGAACACTACGATGCCGCGCTTGCTGTAATCAGCGATGGGCACATTGTTCACGCCAGCGCCTGCACGCGCAGCCGCCAGCAAAGACTTGGGTACTTCAACATCCGCCAACTTTTGGCTGCGCAGCAAAAAAGCATCGGGCTGGCTGATGTCGCTGCCCACTTCGTAGGTTTGACGCGAAAAACGCTCCAGACCCTTAATAGAGATCTGGTTATAGGTTCTGACTTTATGCACGGCGGTGTCCATCAATTTATGCTGTGACTTCGTTGTAAGCCCAGGTCAACCAAGGCATCAACGCCTGCAAATCCGCTGCCTCCACCGTCGCACCGCACCAGATACGAAGCCCGGCGGGCGCATCCTTGTACGCACCAATATCGTAGGCCACGCCTTCAGCATCCAGCAGTTTGACCATTTTTTTAACCTGCTCTTCAGTGGCGGTCAGCGTCAGGCAAACGCTGGTATTTGAGCGGGTGGCTTTGTCTTTGGCCAAAAACGATATCCAATCATTCGCGGCGACAAAATCTTCAATCACTTTCAGATTCGCTTCACTGCGGGCCATCGTTCCTTTCACCCCACCAATGCTTTCAACCCACTGCAATGCGTCCAGGTAGTCAGACACGCACAGCATCGACGGCGTGTTGATGGTTTCGCCTTTGAACAAGCCTTCTGTCACCTTGCCGCCAGACTTCATGCGGAACACCTTGGGCATCGGCCATGGCGGGCTGTACTCTTCAAGCCTTTGAATCGCGCGCGGACTCATGATCAGCATGCCGTGCGCACCTTCGCCGCCCAGCACTTTTTGCCATGAATAAGTGATGACGTCGAGCTTGTCCCAGGGCATGTCCATGGCAAACACGGCAGATGTGGCATCGCACAGCGTCAGGCCGGCTCTATCAGCTGGTATCCAGTTGCCATCAGGCACCTTCACGCCAGATGTCGTGCCGTTCCACACAAACACCACATCGTTGTCAAAATTGACTTTTGCAAAATCAGTCAAATCGCCATAGGCTGCGGTGATGACGTTGGTGTTCGGCAATTTGAGCTGCTTGACGATGTCTGTTGTCCAGCCCGCGCTGAAGGATTCCCACTCCAGCACATCAACACCACGCGGACCCAGCAGCGACCACATCGCCATTTCAATCGCGCCGGTGTCAGAACCCGGCACCACGGCCACTCGGTAACCCGTAGGCAAGCCCAGGATACGCGCTGTTTCGGTACAAGCCAAACCCAGCGCCTTTTTACCCAAAGCAGAGCGGTGCGACCGGCCCAGCGTGTCAAGCTGCAATTTGCTCACGTCATAACCAGGGCGCTTGGCGCAAGGGCCTGATGAGAAGTTAGGGTTTTTTGTTTTGATTTGCGGTTGCATTTAATTTTCTCGGTGAGTGAGCAGGTCAAAGCAGGGTGCTGTGTATTCTCCGTATCTTAGCAACGGGGAAAAACTAACCCACAGGCCAAGCCAGCTTGCCGCTGGCATCCATGTGCGTCAAATACACCCGCAGGTCAAACTCGTACTGATGGTATTGCGGCTCCATATA
>JAYVPR010000430.1:0-3670 GCA_043757245.1 Polaromonas sp.
TGACGTGGCGATGTTGCCAGCCAGAATGGCGCCGTCCATCACGAAGGCATCAGCACGGCCAGACTCCAGCAGCAAGAAGCTGTCAGCATGGTCTTTGCCGAAGACCTCTTTGAAGTCAACGCCGGTAGCGCGCTCGTTTTTGCGCAGGGTTTGAACTGAAGTGGTTCCAGTGGTGGTCGCCACGTTTTTGCCGTTCAATTGGGCAATCGCTGTGATGTTTGAATTGGCTTTGACTGCAATACGAACTTCTTCGACAAAAGTTGTAGGCAGGAAAGCCACATCCTTTTGGCGCGTGGCATTGTTGGTGGTTGAGCCGCACTCAATATCAACGGTACCGTTCTGCACCAGCGGAATACGGTTTTGCGATGTGACAGACTGGTATTTCACTTCGACCTTGCGGCCTACAGCTTTTTCCAGGTTGGCGATAATTTTGTTGCAAACTTCGACGTGAAAACCGGTGTACTTGCCATCACCCAGGGTGTAGGACAGGGCACCTGACGAGTCACGCACGCCCATGGTGACAACGCCAGAAGCTTTGACCTTGGCAATGGTGTCGTTGGCTTGAGCCAACACGCCGGTGGCGGCGAAGATGGCAAGGGTAAGAGCGGCTACTTTGAGTTTCATGGGGTCTCCTGTGTGAAATAAAACAAATTTCTGGAACCATTTTAAAGAATCAATGCCCGACAAAACCCAAGGTTTACCCGTGCATTTTTTATAAGCATTCAGGGTTGTTCTAGGGAGTAACTTTAGCAGCTGCGACGATCGATTTAGGGCGCGCCTGTGCCTCCAGAAACGTCCACAACGCTTGGGCTGAGCTTTTGGCTGCTGCGTTGTGCGCTGGGCGCTCGCGGTAAACGCGAATGTCCATCGTCATGTCCAGCTTGTCGCCGGCACTCACCAGCCTCTTGGCGCACAGCTCTTTTTTAACCGCACTGAGCGGCAAAAAAGCAATGCCATGGCCTTCAAGCGCCATAGCTTTCAAGCCTTCAGCCATGTCGGTTTCATACACCCTGTCCAGGTGAATCGCCGTACTGGATTGCTTCAAAATCAAGTCCACCACCCGACCCAAATAGGCGCCCGGTGCATAACCCAAATAAGGCAGCGGCTGTCCCGTCCTGCCGGGCAGTTTGTACAAGGGCTCACCTTGCATGTTGGGTTTGACGAATGGCGACAGCACCTCTTGGCCCAACGTGACCATTTCATAGCGGTTGGGGTCAAGCTGAAACGGTTGCGAGTCATGGTGATAAGCAATCAGCAAGTCACAGCTACCTTCGACCAGGCGCAGCACCGCATCATGCACATTCAGGGCGATCAGGCGGCTTTTGATCGGGCCAAACTTTTCCCGCAGGCTGCTAACCCAAGCCGGGAAAAACGTGAACGCCAGCGTGTGCGGTACGGCAAACTCAATCACATCCTGCCCGGCTGATGTGTGGCCACGCAGCATGGCGCGGGTGGATTGCAAGCCTTGCAGCATTTCAAGCGACTGGCTGTACAAGGTCTCGCCCGCAGGCGTCAGACGGGTAGGGTACGAGCTGCGGTCCACCAGATCAGTGCCCGCCCAAGCCTCCAACGCCTGAATGCGGCGCGAAAACGCTGGTTGTGTCACATGCCGCAACGTGGCCGAGCGGCTGAAACTGCGGGTTTCAGCCAGGCTGACGAAATCTTCAAGCCATTTGGTTTCCATGGGGCGATTATGCGATTTTGCTTGCGCATGGGGACTACGGGAATTCCCATAGACAAGCATTAAATGCTATTAATTCAGGAGCTGTTTGCGCACGTTTTTATTAGGCCAGAGGCCAATTTAACACCTAAAAACGACTTGTTTGTGCCTTTTCAGAGCTGCAAAAGGCATATTTAAACCCCCAGCCCATGCAGCCACTGCGCTGCATGAACCACCTGCGTGCGGCCAGTTTGCTGGGCTACTTTCAAGTCGCGCACCACTTGCATTGAGGCCGCGTCTGGGAACTGCTCGGCAAAGCGTTGCAAGGCGCGATGCGGCTTGCCGTCTGCCCATTTGCATTCGATGATGTGCGTGAGTTCTGGCTCGCCACGCGTTGGGCTGTCGCTGCTGATGGCAAAGTCCACCTCGGCATTGTCGATGGTGCGCAGGTAGTGCAGTTGCACATTGCGCCCTTCTGTATCTTGCCGCCAATGAGCGCGCTTGATGAGGTGCGCAGCAACCAGGTTTTCAAACCTCACGCCGTCATCGCCACGCACCAAACCCGTGTCGAAAAAATACACCTTCGGCTGCTGCAAGGTTGCCCGCGTGATGTTTTTGCTCCAGGGGCGAACGGTGAAAACGATGTAAAGCGCTTCCAGAATATCCAGATATTTTTTAAGCGTCGCGGGCGATACGTCCATGTCGCGGCCAATGGACGCCAGCGACAAAGGCGAGCCGACACGGCTGCGCAGTGTTTCGGCAAATACGCGCATGGTGTTGATCTCAAAAATACGCGAAAACTCAAGCACATCTTCGCGAATCATGCCGCTGAAATAGTCCGTGCGCCAACGCTCGGCCTCCAGGTCACCGGCTGCATCTTGCGGCGCTAAACACGGCTCTGGAAAGCCGCCGCGCTTGAGCAAATGCGCCAGCGCCGCCTCGGGGTTCGCGCCCGTTTGGTCACACCACTCAAATACGCTGATCGGATGCAGACGCAGCGCGTAATATCGCCCGGCCAGCGATTCGCCTGCCTGGCTAAAAGTGTCCATTCGCGCACTGCCCGTGACCAGCAGGCGCTGGGCTGCGCCGTTAGCCAGAGTTGCGCGCCCATCAAACGCGCCTTTAAGCCAGCTTTTCCAGCCCGCCATTTTGTGAATTTCATCAAAAATGAGCAAGGGTGACTGGTCGCTCCAGCCCTGAGAGTTAAGCACTGCCCGCTGCGCAGGCACGTCGTAATTAAAGTACTGTGCGCCAGCACAGTCCGCTTGCAACTGCCTGCTGAGCGTGGTTTTACCCACCTGGCGCGGCCCCGTGAGGATGACCAACTTTTTGTCCAGATCAGCGCGCAGCCGCCCGGCAAGGTAGCGCTGGAAGGTCTGCGGCGTGAGGCGAGTATTGTTTTTCGGTACCATTTTGCGATTATTACATGTTGTATTATTAAATAATCGCGATTAAATATTAAAGTATAGTTAAATAATCGCAAGTGAACGCACTCACCAAGTGTAAGACGTGCAGGATAAACCCGGTACAGTGGCCAGTGGTCATCAAATCGCTATTAATTAAGGAGCTGCTTACGCCTGTATTTATTGGGATAAAGCCTGATTTAACTCCTAAAACTTAGGGTCACTCCTAAAACTTAGGGTCAGGTCTCAATACTGTTCGTTTAAGCCATCCGAGCCAAAAATCCGTTCGGGCTGAGCTTGTCGAAGCTTTGAGCCAAAGCACTTGCCCTTCGACAAGCTCAGGGCGAACGGGCTTAAGCGAACAGTATTGGGTCAGGTCTTGACATCACACCTTTCACCACTCGCCCTTGATGATCTTGCTGACCGTCGAATAGTGTATTTCCACCTCGCGGGCCGTGGTGGCCATGGTGTAACCCCATTCCAGGCAGGCCCTGCGGATGGCCTCATCCCGCAACACCTTGTCGGCCCGGACGGCGCTCGGAAACAGTTGGTTGAGGCTGGGACGATGCAACAGACGCTGGCTGCGCGGCACTTCTGATAGATCGGC
>JAYVPR010000431.1:0-3668 GCA_043757245.1 Polaromonas sp.
TTACGTCAAGGAATGGGGCATGGAGCAGTTTGTGCGCGACAACCGCATCAACATGATCTACGAAGGCACCAACACCATTCAGTCGCTCGACCTGCTGGGCCGCAAAATCTTAAGCAATAACGGCGCAACTTTAAGAAAATTTGGCAAGCTGATTGGCGCGCTGGTGCAAGAAGAAGGCGTGAATGAAAAGATGGCCGAGTTCATCAACCCACTGGCGGTACTAGCAGAGCAGATGACCAAGTTCACGACTGAGCTGGGCTTCAAGGGCTTTCAGAATGCAGACGAAGTAGGCGCTGCTGCAGTTGATTATTTGCGCGTGGCTGGTCATCTGGTGTTTGGCTACTTCTGGGCGCGCATGGCGCAAGTTGCCTTGCGTGAGATTGCTGCTGGCAACACCGACAAGTTCTACATCGCCAAGCTGCAAACTGCACGCTTTTACTTTGCCAAGCTGATGCCTGAAACAGCCACGCTGATGCGTACCGCGCGTAGCGGCGCCAAGTCGTTGATGGAAACTGACGAAGCACTGGACTATTGACTCACCCCGCTTGCGGCTCACTTCGTGTAGCCGCATCCCCCTTCCATAGGCGACAGCTGTGGCCCGGCAAAGCCGGTTCCACGCTGCCACTGGAAAGGGATTCCACATAACAAGTCAAGGATAAGGAATAAAACATGTCACGTTTCCAGGTCAAAAAAGTCGCCGTGCTGGGCGCAGGCGTGATGGGTGCGCAAATTGCTGCGCATCTGGTCAATTGCAAAATCCCGGTCGTACTGTTCGACTTACCTGCGAAGGACGGTCCGAAAAACGGCATCGTTACCCGCGCGATTGAAGGTCTGAAAAAACTCAAACCTGCGCCGCTCGGCGTGGCTGAAGACGCGGCTTTGATTCAGCCAGCCAACTACGAAGAAAATATGGACGTGCTGAAAGAGTGCGACCTGATCATCGAGGCCATTGCCGAGCGCATGGACTGGAAGACCGACCTGTATCACAAGATTGCCCCGTACATAGCTGAAGGTGCGATTGTGGCCAGCAACACCTCGGGCTTGTCGATCACCAAACTCAGTGAAGCATTGCCCGAAAGCATCAAGCCACGTTTCTGCGGCATTCACTTTTTCAATCCACCACGCTACATGACGCTGGTCGAGCTGATCAACACGCCGACGACGGGTGCCGCTGTGCTGGATGATCTGGAAGCATTTGTCACCAGCGCTTTGGGCAAGGGCGTGATCCGTGCCCATGACACGCCCAACTTTATTGCCAACCGCGTCGGCATTGCAGGCATGCTGGCCATCATCAAGCAAACCGAAGCCTTTGGTTTGACCTATGACGTGGTCGATGATCTGACAGGTAAAAAACTCGGCCGCGCCAGTTCAGGCACCTTTCGGACTGCGGACGTGGTCGGCCTGGACACCATGGCGCATGTGATCAAAACGCTGCAAGACAATTTGGGCGACGAAAATAGCAAAGGGGAGGGCAAAACGCCAGACCCTTTCGTCGGCATGTACGGCACGCCGCCGGTACTGGCCAAGCTGCTTGAATCGAAAAGCCTGGGCCAGAAAACAGGCGCTGGATTTTACAAAAAGGTCGGCCGCGACATCCTCCGGCTTGACCCTGAAAGCATGGCATACGTCGCCGGTGGTGCCAAGTCAAACGACGTGGTGGGCCGCATGCTGAAAAAGCCTGCTGGCGAACGCCTGAGCCTGCTACGCAATGCAGAGGGTGCCGAAGCACGCTTTTTGTGGGCCATCTTGCGTGACCAGTTTCATTACGCTGCGGTGCATTTAGAAACCATTGCTGAAACTGCGCGCGACATTGACTTTGCCATGCGCTGGGGTTTTGGCGCCAAGCAAGGTCCTTTTGAACTGTGGCAGCAAGCGGGCTGGTTGCAGGTAGCACGCATGATTCAAGAAGACATTGACGCAGGCAAGGCGCTGTGCAGTGCACCATTACCAGATTGGGTGTTCAAAGGTCCGGTGGCCGAATCAAACAATGGGACGGGTGGCGTACACACGCCGCAAGGTTCGTGGTCTGCCTCTGCCAAAAAATTTATCCCGAAGCGCCAACTGCCGGTGTATGCGCGTCAGAATTTCCCTGAAGACGTGCTGGGATCGAACGTACCCTCTTTCACCACCGCAGGCACCACGCTGCATGAAGATGACGCCATCCGAATATGGACATTGGGGACGTTGGACGACGATATCCTCATTGCCAGCATCAAAACCAAAATGCACGCCATCAGCCCCGACGTGGCTGAAGGTTTGGCACTTGGTATCGACATGGCCGAGAAAAGCTACAAAGGCATGGTCATCTGGTCAAACGACGAGATGTTCTCTGCCGGGGCTGACCTGCAAGCCATGCTGCCTGCCTTCATGATGGGCGGCGTCGCAGCCATTGATGAGGTAGAGGCTGAGCTGCAAAACGTGATGCTAAAAATGCGCTACGCAGCCGTGCCTGTGGTGTCAGCCATTCGCGGCTTGGCCCTGGGTGGCGGTTGCGAAATGGCGGTGTACTCCGCCAAGCGAGTCGTGGCGATGGAAAGCTATATCGGCCTGGTTGAAGTCGGTGTGGGCCTGGTACCGGGTGCGGGCGGCTTGGCCTACATTGCGCGCCGCGCGGCTGAGAACGCGGCCAAATCAACCAACAATGACATGCTGCCGTTTTTGATTGAAGGTTTCACCGCAGCAGCCATGGCCACGGTGGGCACAGGCGCGATTGACAGCCGAAAAGTGGGTTATTTGCTAGACAGCGACGTGATTGTTCCCAACGTCAATGAGTTGCTGTATGTTGCGATCAACGAAGCGCGCGCCATGTTTGACTCGGGCTACCGCGCGCCGCACAAGCGCAGCTTTCCAGTCGTCGGCCGCAACGGCCTGGCCACCATCAAGGGCCAGCTCGTCAATATGCGTGATGGCGGCTTTATCAGCGCACACGACTTTCACATTGCCAGCCTGATTGCCAACGTCGTCTGCGGTGGCGATGTCGACAACGGCACGCTGGTGACGGAAGAGTATTTGATGACGCTGGAGCGCCAGGCGTTTTGCTCGTTGCTTGAACATCCAAAAACGCAGGAACGCATTATGGGCATGATGAACACTGGCAAGCCGGTACGTAATTAAATGTTGTACACCCCTATCGGACACTCACTGCGTGTAGCGCCTTTCCCCCTTGCAGGGGGCAACATCTGCTGCCCGGCAAAGCCGGTTCAGCGCTGTTACTTGAAGGGATTCAACGATGACTGAGTCTACGAAAGTAACACCCAATCGTCTGGAGCGCCAATTAGAAAGGCTCAACGAAGTGCCGGCCTTTGCGCGGCCCTGGTTTCGCAGCGTGGTGCTGGGGCGTGCCGTGCCTTTTACGGGCACGGCCAAGCTGCGCTATGAAGAAATGTCGACCAGCAGCGTGCAAATCTTTGTGGCCAACGAGCACAGGACTCGTAACCACATCGGCGGCGTGCATGCCATGGCCAGCACACTGGCCGCTGAAACTGCCACCGGTATGGTCATGGGTATGAACGTGCGTGATGACTGCATCCCGGTGGTCAAAGACATGCGTGTGCAGTTCAAAAAACGCGGCCAGGGTGCCATGCGGGCTGTGGCTACGCTCAGCGAAGCGCAGCGGGAGCTGATCCGCAGCACCACCAAAGGTGAAGTCACTGTGTCTGTCACGGTGA
>JAYVPR010000432.1:0-3632 GCA_043757245.1 Polaromonas sp.
TGCTGGCGCTTGGCTTTTCATGCGGTTGATCTGCTTGACCATCAGGAAAATGATGAACGCCAAAATCGCAAAGTTCACCGCCACAGTGATGAAATTGCCATAAGCCAACACGGGGACGCCGGCTTTTTTCAGCGCGTCGAGATTCATCAGCGTACCCGCTGGCACATTGCCCAGCACGACAAACAGGCTTGAAAAGTCCAGCTTGCCGAAAATAGCACCGACGACCGGCATGATCAGATCGCCCACGACAGAGTCAACAATCTTGCCAAATGCCGCGCCAATGATCACGCCAACAGCCAGGTCAATCACGTTGCCTTTAACTGCAAATTCCTTAAATTCCTTCATCATGCTCATACGCTTCTCCTGTTATTTTGAAATGTTGCAGACGGCGCAGGTTTGCAGCCGTCAGGGGCGGATTATGCGGGTTTGAAGGCCCTCGAAAGAAGGGCAAATGACATTGTTTGGAGCAAAGTACGAAGTTATTGGCCTCAGTCCTGCAATAACGCACAGCCTTGTTGCGCTGCCGCACACCTCTGGCGAAACATAGCGGGCGGAACACAGTGGGCTGAGGGGTTAGGTCAAGCCGCTTGAAAATCGAATGGCCGCTCCGCTACAATTCCGGGTTATCCCGCAAACCATTTTTTAAAGCCTATTTCAAGCCAGTCTTGAAGGACTCTCATGACCCAAGCAAGTGTGAACGCAACGCCACCTGGCGCGCCCATGGACAAAGACAAAAGAAACTGGATGATTGGAACCGCAGTCGTCGGTGGTGCCGGCGTCGCCGCCGTTGCCGTGCCTTTTGTAAGTACCTTCACGCCGTCAGAGCGTGCAAAAGCCGCTGGTGCATCTATCGAGGTGGACATTTCCGGCATCAAACCGGGTGAAAAAATCACTGTTGAATGGCGCGGCAAGCCGGTGTGGATTCTCAAACGCACCCCTGAGCAACTGGCAGCGCTGCCCAAGCATGACAATTTGCTGGCCGACCCTTTGTCAAAACGCAAAGCGGATGAGCTGACGCCGGTTTACGCCCGCAACGAAAACCGATCCATCAAGCCAGAAACGCTGGTGGTGGTAGGCATTTGTTCCCACCTGGGCTGCTCACCGTCTGACAGATTGACGGCTGGCGCTCAGCCATCACTGCCTGACGACTGGGCTGGCGGCTTTTTGTGCGCTTGCCACGGCTCGACGTTTGATGTGGCAGGTCGTGTCTATAAAAACAAGCCCGCACCTGACAACCTTGAAGTTCCGCCGCATATGTACCTTTCAGACAACCGGCTGCTGATTGGCGAAGATAAAAAGGCCTGAAAACGACGACCCTCTACGTTTTCAAAAGACCCTGCCGACCGTGCTTGAAGTCCTTGCTGATGTTTGCCAATGCGTACTGCGTTGGGTAAATTTCCAGACCTGATTCACGCAATCGTCAAAAACCATTCTGACCCTAGGACACCTTATGGCTGCCGAATTCAAAGAAATCTCTCCCGATGCACCGCTGGCTGAAAAAGCCCTCAACTGGGTTGACAACCGCTTCCCGGCATCCAAGCTCTGGAACGAGCACATGGGCCAATATTACGCCCCGAAAAACTTGAATTTTTGGTATATTTTTGGCGCTCTTTCACTGTTGGTATTGGTGATCCAAATCGTCACTGGCATCTTTTTGACGATGCACTACAAGCCCGATGCGGCATTGGCCTTTGCATCGGTCGAGTACATCATGCGCGACGTGCCTTGGGGCTGGCTGATCCGTTACATGCATTCCACAGGTGCATCTGCGTTTTTCGTCGTCGTGTATCTGCACATGTTCCGTGGTTTGATTTACGGCAGCTACCGCAAGCCGCGTGAGTTGATCTGGGTCTTTGGCTGTGCGATTTTCTTGTGCATGATGGCCGAGGCCTTCATGGGCTACCTGCTGCCATGGGGTCAGATGAGCTACTGGGGCGCTCAGGTGATTGTCAATTTATTCGCTGCCATTCCTTTCATTGGCCCTGATTTGGCGCTGCTGATTCGTGGCGACTATGTGGTCGGTGACGCCACGCTGAATCGCTTTTTTGCCTTCCACGTGATTGCCGTACCGCTTGTGCTGCTGGGCCTGGTGGCGGCACACATCATTGCGTTGCATGAGGTCGGATCAAACAACCCTGACGGCGTAGAAATCAAGGGCCCGAACGCGCCTAAAGACGCAGATGGTCACCCGGTCGATGGCATTCCGTTTCACCCGTACTACACCGTACACGACATTTTTGCCGTCAGCATGTTTTTGATGGTGTTCACGGCGGTGATCTTTTTGGCGCCCGAGTTTGGCGGTTACTTTCTGGAGTACAACAACTTCATCCCGGCTGACCCATTGAAGACGCCTGCGCACATTGCACCGGTTTGGTATTTCACGCCTTACTACTCGATGCTGCGTGCGATTACCAGTGAGTTCATGTACGTGCTGATGGCTGGCGCTGTGGCCGGTGCGGCAGTGCTGATCCTTAAGGTCAAAATGGCTGGCTGGGTCAAGGCCCTGATCGCTGCGGGCGCTGTTGTGGCGGTGGCTGCCATGTGGGCGATTGATGCCAAGTTTTGGGGCGTGGTCGTCATGGGCGGCTCAGTCATGATTTTGTTTGGCTTGCCATGGCTGGACCACAGCGAGGTCAAATCGATTCGCTACCGCCCGAGCTGGAACAAGTATCTGTACGGTATTTTTGTCGTCAATTTCCTGATCCTTGGCTACCTCGGCGTGCAACCGCCATCAGCCATCGGTGAGCGGGTGTCTCAAGTCGGAACATTGTTTTATTTTGGTTTCTTCCTGTTGATGCCGTGGTGGAGCCGACTGGGAACGTTTGGAAAAGTACCAGACCGCGTCACTTTTGCTGCACATTGAAAATCGGGATCACCCAACATGAAAAAATTGCTTATTGGATTAGTTGCTGCTTTAGGTTTGGTGGCTGGCGCGCATGCTGCTACCGGCGGTATTACCTGGGACAAGGCGCCTAACAAAACCAACGACATGGCGGCACTGCAAAACGGCGCCAAGATTTTCGTCAACAACTGCCTGAATTGCCACTCGGCCGCGTACATGCGGTTCAACCGTCTCAAGGACATTGGCCTGACAGAGCAGCAGATCAAAGACAACCTGCTGTTCACGACCGACAAGGCCGGCGAGACGATGAAAGTCGCGATGGACCCGAAGAACGCGAAAGAATGGTTTGGCGGTGTGCCGCCCGACTTGACGTTAATCGCACGTTCACGCGCCGATATTGGCAAAGGTTCGGGTCCAGATTACCTGTACACCTATCTGCGCACCTACTATCGCGACGATACCAAAGCATCAGGCTGGAACAACCTGGCGTTCCCCAATGTCAGCATGCCTCACGTGCTTTGGCAACTGCAAGGCGAGCGCAAGCCGGTGTACGGCGAAGCAGAGCAGCACGGCCACAAAGTGTCGGTTTTTAAAGGCTGGGAGCAAGTCAAACCGGGTAGCATGACACCGCTACAGTTTGACCAGGCCAGGGGCGACCTGGTGGGCTACTTGCAGTGGATGGGTGAGCCCGCACAAAACAACCGCGTGCAAATTGGCGTTTGGGTGTTGATGTTCTTACTGTTGCTGACCTTCTTTGCCTGGCGCTTGAACGCTGCGTACTGGAAAGACG
>JAYVPR010000433.1:0-3629 GCA_043757245.1 Polaromonas sp.
GGCGGGCCGGGCGTGGATTCGTTGCAAATAATCCATCAACCGTGGTCGACTGCTGTCCAGTCCGCCGCGTGCAGCGGACGCCTCGATGGGAAAGCTCAACTGCACGTCAGCAGCGGTGAATTCATCGCCCACAAACCATGCGCTCTTGCCCAGCTCGTCCTCCAGATAGTCCAGATGCATGTTGATTCTCGGCATGATGAAACTGCTTTTGGCTTTGCCTGAAATGGCTTTGGCTATCGGCTTGACGAAAAAAGGCATGGGGGACTTTTCGATCTTGTCAAAAACCAGTTTGAGCAGCAGCGGCGGCATCATCGAGCCCTCGGCATAGTGCAGCCAGTAGCGGTAGCGCAAGTATTCGGGCGTGCCGTGCTCCGGTGACAGCGTGGCGCAAGACTCGGCATTGCCGTACATCTCCACCAGGTACTCCACAATCGCGCCCGATTCAGCCAGCGTGAGCTTGCCATCGGTCAACACCGGCGATTTGCCCAGTGGGTGAATTGCGCTCAGCTCGGGTGGGGCCAGCATGGTTTTGGCATCGCGCTGGTAACGCTTGATGTCATACGGTACACCCAGCTCTTCAAGCAGCCACAGCACACGCTGTGAGCGGGAATTGTTCAGATGGTGGACAACAATCATGGCAGTTTCCCAATGACATCAAAATGCCATTGTGCAGGCTGGCCGCAAGGTGTAGCCGCAAAGCCTAAAATAAAAAAGTGATGACATCAATTAAAGCCTCAATCCTAAACGCTGATCTGCACTGCCACTCGGTGGTATCAGACGGTACGTTAACCCCAGAAGTATTGGCAGAGCGCGCCAAAACCAACGGTGTCGAGCTATGGGCGCTGACCGATCATGACGAAATTGGCGGGCAAAAACGTGCATTGGATGCAGCCAGGGCACAAGGCCTAAAGTACCTGACAGGCACTGAAATTTCAGTCACCTTTGCCAACGAAACCGTTCACATTGTTGGCTTGGGGTTTGATGCCGATGATGCCGCCATGCTGCAAGGCTTAAGGGCAACGCGTGGCGGACGCGAACAACGCGCGATGGAAATGTCTGACGGCCTGGCTAAAGCGGGCATCAAGGGCGCGTATGAAGGTGCTTTGAAATTTGTCGGTAATCCCGAGCTGATTTCTCGTACCCACTTTGCCCGATTTTTAGTCGAAAGTGGCGTGTGCAGCGAGACCAATGAGGTGTTTCGCAAATACTTGACCGAAGGCAAGCCTGGCTACGTGCCGCACCGCTGGGCCAGCCTGAAGGACGCTGTGAGCTGGATCACCGGCGCCAAAGGCATGGCCATCATTGCTCACCCGGCACGCTATAAGTTCACGCCGAATGAAGAATACGCCCTGTTCACCGAATTCAAAGCCCATGGCGGGCGCGGTGTGGAGGTGGTCACTGGCAGCCACACAGCAGCTGAATACGTGAAGTACGCCGACACTGCCAAAGAGTTTGGCCTGGCAGCGTCGCGCGGCAGCGACTTTCACAGCCCTGAAGAAAGCCGTACAGACCTGGGCGCATTGCCCTTTTTGCCGGGTGAATTAACGCCCGTTTGGGAATTGTTGGCGGACCGGATTCAGTGAGCAGCATCACTGGCAAGTCAGCCACCACGCTGATGGGTATCGCGCTGGTCCTTGTCGCCATGGGCTGCTTTGGCGCACTGGACAGCATCACCAAATACGTCAGCAACAGCGTGCCAGTGTTCATGGCCATCTGGTTTCGTTACACCGTGCAAGCCGTGTTGACCACCGCCGTGGTGCTGCCCTTGCGCGGCAAGGCAGCGCTGCGTACTGCACACCCAAAGTTTCAGATACTGCGCGGTGTGCTGATGCTCTGCATCAGCCTGCTGGGGTACTTGAGTTTGCGCTTCATGCCGGTTGGTGAGTTCACGGCGATTGTGATGATTGCACCGCTCATCATCACCCTGCTGGCCGCCACGCTGTTGCATGAAAAAGTATCTGCGCTGCGTTGGGCATTGGTGGCGGGCGGCTTTATCGGTACGCTGATCATCATCCGGCCAGGGCATGATGCTTTTGAGTGGGCAACCCTGTTGCCTGTCTGCCTGGCGTTTAGCATGGCCTGGTTTCAAACCCTGACCAGCAAACTGGCCAAAACCGAAGACCCTGCCACCATGCACCTGTATACCGGCTGGGTCGCGTCGCTGATCTGTGCGCTGGGGCTGCCGTTTGTGTGGCAAAGCCTGCCGTCCAGCCAGGTGTGGTGGCTTTTAGCGCTGGTGGGCTTGCTGGGCACGATTGGTCACTTTTTGCTGATACTGGGCTACCAGAGAGCGCCCGCCTCCACCCTGACACCTTACCTGTACGCCCAGATTGCTTTTGCCATGCTGGGCGGCTGGCTGCTGTTCTCGCATGTGCCCGACGGTTACGCCCTGTTTGGCATGGCCATGATTGCAATTTGCGGTGCTGCCAGTGCGTGGCTGGTGGTGCGCGAGGGCAAGATGGTTATCGAGCCCGCCGATTCCTGATGTCTCCTGAGAAAATAACGCATGGCCCAGTTTTTTCAAGTTCACCCCGACAACCCGCAACCCCGGCTGCTCAAGCAAACCGTAGCGCTGTTGGCAAAGGGCGGTGTGGCGGCTGTGCCTACCGACTCAAGTTACGCGCTGGTCTGCCACCTTGACGATAAAGTAGCCGCCGATAGCCTGCGGCGCATCCGGGGGGTGGACGACAAACACCACCTGACGCTGCTGTGCCGTGACTTGTCAGAATTGAGCGCCTACGCGCGGGTTGACAACAAGCAGTTTCGTTTGCTCAAAGCCGCCACGCCGGGGCCATACACTTTTATTCTGGAGGCCAGCAAAGAGGTGCCGCGCCGCCTGAGCCATCCGTCACGCAAAACCATTGGCCTGCGCGTTCCCGAGCATAAAACATTGCAGGCACTGCTGGAACTGCACGGCGCGCCGCTGCTGGCCACCACACTCATACCGCGCGGGCAGACCGAATCGCTCAATGATGCCAACGATATCCGGGAGTTGATGGAGCACGACTTGGCCGCTGTGCTGGACGCCGGCGCCTGCCATCAAGAGCCGACCACGGTGATTGATTTAACGGCCATGGCCGATGGCGGCGACGCTGTTGTCATTCGGCTGGGGCGGGGTGATGTCGATGTGCTTGGGCTAGCAGCCTGTCGGACTTAAGAGTCGTCGGCTGCAAATCGACCGCAGCGGTCTATTTTTCACCGTTTTCTTACCCAATATCCAGATATTGGGTAAGAAAACAGCAAAAACCATCCTCGCTGGGGCCGATTTTCGCTTTCGACGACTTAAATCCGACAGGCTGCTACAGGTCTGACTGAGATAATCAAGCGATGGATATTGCAAACATCATTCAAACTGTCGCCATTTACGCCCTGCCGGTGCTATTTGCCATCACCCTGCATGAGGCAGCCCACGGCTATGTCGCACGTTATTTTGGCGATGACACGGCTTGGGCTCTGGGAAGGGTCACACTGAACCCGCTCAAACACATCGACCCTGTCGGCACAATTTTGATGCCGGCCATGATGTATTTAGCGACCTTTGCCATTCCCGGTGGGCCGTTTATTTTGGGTTACGCCAAGCCAGTGCCCGTGCGCTTTGGCAACCTGCGCAACCCCAAGCGCGACATGAT
>JAYVPR010000434.1:0-13541 GCA_043757245.1 Polaromonas sp.
GGGCTCTCGTAATCCGCAACTGTCCCATTGCTCAATTTTGTGTCGCTTGTAAGTGATTGATTTATAAAGAGTTTTTGACTTGTGTATAACGCAATGCGTTAGGCGGCACTTCATTGATTGATAGCAAGCGTCAAGACGAGTTGAACGAATTCAAACGATTTGGGGTCGAGGTATTTGTGATTGTGGACAGTGAGCGTGATAGTGCTGAAACCTCAAAGACTGACCGCAATAAATTTATTGCGCGATGTGAAGAACTTTTCGGAGCAAGTCATGCGATCCAGACAAATTTCCGGGCAACAGAAAACTATTTCACAGCAGAGGCTATCAACAAAGTCATGCACAGCGACAAGTACAAACCACTTGCGCCCTTCCAAAACTCCAAAGATTCACAGCTCTTTTGGGGTAAAAATCAAAATTGGCGTGTAGCCGCAGAGATGACAAAAGACGATTGGCTTAAAACCGACTTGGGCACGTTTATGGAACACATTGCTGTTTCTTAAAGACAACAGACATTCAAATTTCGGCGGTTGTCTAGTAAAAGTGGCGCGTCAATCACGGCCTACCTTGCTCATTTAACGCCTCATCCAGCACTTCAACCCAATGCCGCACCGGCGTAGCTGTGCCGCTTTGCAGATGGGTAATGCAGCCGATGTTGGCCGAGACGATGACTGCTGGCTTCATTTCCGTCAAATTGCCGAGCTTGCGGTCACGCAGTTCATAGGCGATTTTTGGTTGCAGTACTGAATAAGTACCCGCCGATCCGCAGCATAAATGCGCTTCACAACTCGCGGTTTTGACATTGAAACCCAATGCCCCCAAGTGCTTTTCAACGCCACCGCGCAGTTGCTGGCCATGCTGCAGTGTGCAGGGTGGGTGAAAGGCAATTTGACCTAGTTCGGTAGCCACCTTAGGCCGCAATTTAGGCTGCAGTGCGTCAACCAAATCTGGCAGCAACTCACTCAAGTCACGCGTCAGCGCACTGATACGCTCGGCCTTGGCGGCGTACTGCGCGTCATCACGCAGGGCATGGCCGTAGTCTTTGACCATGCTGCCGCAGCCTGATGCGTTCATGACGATGGATTCAACACCTGCATCGACATGCGGCCACCACGCATCAATGTTGCGTCGCATTTCGTCCCTGGCGCCATCGTGGTCGTTCAAGTGAAATTTAACCGCGCCACAGCAACCGGTTTTTTTGGCCACCACCACTTGCACGCCGGCTGCGTCAAGCACACGAGCCGTGGCGGAGTTGATGTTGGGCATCATGGCGGGCTGCACACAGCCCTCCAGCATCAGCACCTTGCGTGCGTGCTTGCCAGTAGGCATAACGCCTGCCGACTGCCTGGCAGGCACTTTGTTTTTAAGCGAGGCGGGCAGCAAGCCGCGCACCGCCTGGCCAACCGCCATGGCGGGTGCAAACAGCGGTGAAGGCAGGCCCTCTTTCAGTGCCCAGCGCAGGGCTTTTTCATGCGCAGGCCGTTCAACCCGCTGATCGACCAGTTTGCGGCCAATATCAATCAAATGCCCATATTGCACGCCACTGGGGCAGGTGGTTTCGCAGTTGCGGCAGGTCAGGCAACGGTCTAGATGAAGCTGGGTTTTGCGGGTCGGCACTTCGCCTTCCAGCACTTGTTTGATGAGATAAATACGACCACGCGGGCCGTCCAGCTCATCGCCCAGCAGTTGGTAGGTGGGGCAAGTGGCGGTGCAAAAACCGCAATGCACACACTTGCGCAAAATGGCTTCGGCCTCCAGGCCATCGTCAGAGTTTTTAAATTCAGGTGACAGGTTGGTTTGCATTTATAAAGCCTTGTCTTACCAGTCTGCGTGCATGCGGCGCGGGTTGAAGACACCCGACGGGTCAAACTCACGCTTTAGCTCGCGGTGGATGCGGTCCAGTGGCGGTTTTAGAGCGTCAAATCTGGTTGTAGCCCCGTGTTTTTGGGTGCCATTAGCTATGAATAGTGTAGCGTGCCCGCCAGCTTTCTCGGCCATGGCGCGAAGCTGCTGTCCTTGCGTGGCATCGGCCCACAGCCAGCGTTGGCCGCCATGCCATTCAATGAAGGGTGAATTTGGCAAGTCAAGCGCAGGCGTGGTTTGCGGGACGGACAATCGCCACAGGTCTTGCGTTTCGGTACGCGGTTTGAACCACTGCAGTTGCTGGTCTCTGGCGCGCTGCCAGTCAGGCATGGCCTGTGCGTTGGGCAGTCGCTTACCGCCCAGTTTGCTGCAAGCGGCCTCTACCGCAGCCAACGCGCCGCGCAAGCGCAGGTACAGCGCTCCAGCCCCGTTTTCTTCAAGCCAACAGCTCGCATTGAGCGGCAGCGGCTGGCCACCCCAAGCGTTCAGCTTGTCAAGCGCCTCAGTCTGCGTCATGACAAACTTCAAAGTCGCCTCTGCGGGCGCTACAGGCAGCACCTTCAAGCTCACTTCTGTCAGCAGCCCCAGCGTGCCCATCGCCCCCACCATCAGGCGCGACACGTCGTAACCTGCCACGTTTTTCATGACCTGCCCGCCAAAGGTCAAATGCTCGCCCTTGCCGTTGATAAGTTTGACACCCAGCACGTAGTCACGCACCGCACCCACGCTGGCGCGCGCCGGGCCGCTCAGGCCAGCGGCTACCATGCCGCCGACGGTCGAGCTGGGTGAAAAGTGCGGTGGCTCAAACGGCAGGCACTGGCCTTGCGCAGCCAAAAGCGCCTCCAGCTCAGCCAGCGGCGTGCCCGCCAGAGCCGTCACAACCAGCTCGCTTGGCTCGTAACTCACCACACCGTTGAGTGGCGCGGTGTCCAATATATCGCCACTGAGCGCCTCGCCATAAAAGTCTTTGCTGCCGCCACCGCGAATACGCAGCGCGCCGCCCGATGCAGCGGCGCCACGCACCCGCTCGGCAGTTGCAAGAATGAAGTCGTTGTCTTTTGCCATGCCCAATGGTAAGCGGCGTGGGCTTGGCGCGGGTTGAATTTTTTGAACAGGCCTTGTTCGGTTTTTTATCTTGTTAACGGATGCCAGCATTAATGCCCAAGCTCAGCATTCGTCGACCGCATGCTTTTTCCTCTGTCGTAGCCTCGGCTTTAGAAGGTGACGCTTATTCCAGCGCAGTCACCGTCAAACCAGTCTGTTGGCAAAACTGTTTGAGTGTTTCGTCTATCCAGAAGCATATATGCGAGCCGATTCACGCTGATAAAAATCGTTTTAAAGATCCAGATGTGCACCACGCTGGCGGAGCCACTCTTTTCGCTCGCGGTATTGGGGCAGTACTTTGTCCACCTCATTCCAAAATGCATCTGAATGGTCGCGGTGGCGCATGTGACACAACTCGTGCACCACGATGTAGTCAATCACAGTGAGCGGTGCCATCAGGCACTTCCAGTGAAAATGCAGTTGTCCATGGGGTAGGCAGTTGGCCCATCTGTAGCCTAAATCTTTCACTTGCACTTCGCCCGCATTGACGCCCACCCGCGCGGCAAAGTGGGTAACGCGTTGCTGGATGCGTGGCAACGCCTTGTCTATGTAGAACTGTTTAAAAACTTGCTGTGCGACTTCGCGCCCGTCCCGCTCCATGACAGCGCGCAATAACTGAAAGCGCCCATCCTTGAGCTTGAGCGCTTCGTCCTGCTTGTCTACCAGTGACAAGCGGTAGCTGCTGCCCAGGTAAAAAAACGACTCCCCGTTCACCCACTCGCGCACCACTCGCGTGGCGTTCAGGTCATGCCACTCTGCCAGGTTTCGGTAAATCCACATGCGTTTGGAAAATACAGTTTCATCAACCTGCTCAGGTGTCATGCGCGTTGGCGGGCGTACCCGCACCACCCCGTCCCGCTCAATCACAATATCCGTGGTCTGGCGGTCTGCGCCCGGCAGCAACTGGTACTCAATATCTTGAACTTGGCGCACTTGCATTTACGCCTCCTTGGGTTTGTTGGCGGCCATGAGCGTGTCATGGCGGTTTTTTGCCAGCTTCATCACTTCTACCGTCACGCGTTCGCGGTTGGTCTTCAGCTCTTCAATGCCCGCCTTGGTAATTTCTGTTTTGATGGCACCGCGCAGGCGCTTTTGCTTGTCTGCATTCATCCAGAAGTCCAGGCTGCCTATCGTTTCTTGAAGCAGATCAACCAAAGTATCCATCAGTAATTTAAGTGGGGCTTGGCAGGCCACTGGCACGCTGCCGCTTGCGAACCCCATTTGCACAATATGTTCGTAAAACGTGGTCGCCTCCCGGCTCATGCCACTGTCGCCTTGGGTTCGACCGGCAACCGCCAAGGTGCGCAGTTCGGCCAGTTTCTCGGCCAGCAAATCCCACTGCTCGTGGTGCTTTTCAATCAGCGCATCGACCTTGGCCGACAGACTTTTGAAAAAGGCCGGGTCTTCGTCATGGTGCACCGTGCAGTGCTTGCGAATGGCATGCTCCATTTCGCTCGCCTTGGCCGCTGCGTTCTTGCCCGCATGCGCTGCCAGTTTGTCCATAAAGTCCGGTGCCAGCAGTTCCACCGGCTCAACTTTTGGGTTAATGCCTAGGCTAATCAGGTGCGCGTTGATCAGCGCTTTCACCTTCTCGCCCGCATTGCCCAGGTTCAGGCTGCTGTCTTTGTAGCGCTCTTTAGTGACAGCCAATATGTAGCCAAACCGCCGCGCCGGCACGCGGTAAGGTTGAGCCGATGCATGGGGCAGCACGATGTCCATGCTCATTAAAAACTTCTTCAGGTACACATCAAAGTCTGCTCGGTGCTTTTCGTTCTTGAGCGCCGTCACAGCAGCATGCACCACCGCCGCTTCAGCATCCAGGTTGGGTAACTCTCCATTCACAAATTGCTTAAGCTGCTTCACGCCCAGCGCGTCAAAGTGTTGCAGTAGCCGCTGGTAGCGTTCTTCCAGCACTGGCAGCTCGGTACTGATGTTTTGCAGGCCGCTTTGCAGCTCTTGCATTTCATCGGTGGCGGCGTAGATGGTTAGCGCCTCGGTCAGGTGGTTGGCCAGGCCAATGTAGTCCACGATGTAGCCTCGCTTCTTGCCGCGTGCCACCCGGTTGGTGCGGGCAATGGCCTGCAACAGCGTATGTTCGCGCAGCTTTTTGTCGATGTACATTACCTGCTCAATCGGTGCATCAAAGCCTGTGAGCAGCATGTCGCACACAATCAAAAAGGCAATGCCCGTGTTGGCCGCGTCCGCATCTGTCGGGTTAAACGCCTTGCAAAAGTTGTCGGTGGCGTTGAGCCGCGCGGCCTCTTTGCGTGCCAGCGTTACAAACGCGGCTTCGTTGGTGCCATCCGATGAAATAACCACCGCAGTCTTCAAAAACTTCAGCTTGGCTATCAGCGCCGCATCCGGCGTTGCCTTCATTTCCTCAGCGGCAACGCGTTCCAGTAACGCTGCGCGTATGCCGTTTTGGTAGCGAACGCACGCCAGCTTGGAGTGGCACACCACCTGCGCCTTGAAGCCATTGGGCAAGATGTTGCCCACATAGTGCGCCACCAGGTCTTTGGCTATGGCGTTGATGCGGTTTTCCGCCTCCAGCAGGTCGCCGGTGGCACCATATTTTTTCTTGATGGCCAGCAAGTCTTCCGCGCTGCGCTCTTTGAACAAGTCTTCAAATGCCGTGTCAAAAGCGTGTTTCTCGTTAAGCGCCGTGTCTGCCGTCTTGCCTTCATAAAGGATCTGCAGCGTTACACCGTCGCATACAGAGTCCATCAACCGATAGGTGTCGATGTACTCGCCAAACCGCTTGTGCGTTTTGCGCCCGCCGTGCCGCTCGGTAATGAGTGGCGTGCCGGTAAAGGCAATGCGCGTAGCGTTGGGGAAGGCCTCAAACAGGTTGTCGCCCAGGTCCGAGCCCTGCGTGCGGTGCGCCTCGTCAATCATCAAAATAATGCGCTCCGATCTATTGACCACCCCAAAGGTCTGCCCCGCCGGCAGGGCCAGGTAGGTGCCCAGCGCCTCGGCCACGGTATTGGTGAGTGTCTCTTTGCGCTCCTGAAACTTGTGCACCATCACCATGTTCACATCAGAGCTGTCGGTGCCTAGCTGGTGGCGCAGCTCGGCGCGGGTTTCAATCACGTTCACCTTCGCACCAATCAGCGTGGCGGTGTCGCCCAGTTGCTGCTCCAGGTCTTGCCGGTCGTTGACCAGCACAATCTTGTAGTCGTTCAGGTCGCTGCTGGCGCGCAGCATGCGGGCCAAAAATACCATGGTCAGCGACTTGCCGGAGCCCTGCGTGTGCCACACCACGCCACTGCGCTCCAGGCTGGTGGTGCCGGTGCGCAGCCGCGCCATGATGCGGGCCGCAGCGCGGTACTGCTGGTAGCGGCACACCACCTTGATGCGCGGCCCGCTGTCAGCGTCCATGCACACCGTGCTGGTGCGCAGCATATGCAGCAACGTGGCTGGCATCAGCATGCCCGCCACCAGCCGCTGCTGCGCGTTCATGCCCTCCATGGCGCTGTCGCCCAGTGGGTACAGCGTCTTCCAGTCATAAAAACGCTCTTCGCTGGAGGTAATGGTGCCGTAGTCCGCCTCCAGCCCACAGCTGCGAATCAGCAGCAGGTTGCTATGAAACAGCCTGGGCTCGCCCTCGCGCAGGCCAGCGGCTGCCGTCTCGGCGCGCTTGTTCATATAGCGCTGCAGCTGCACAAAGGCTTCGGCCATCGGGTTGGCGCAGGTCTCCGAGCCCTTTTTGCACTCCACCACGCACAGCGGTATGCCGTTTACCAGCAGCACGATATCGGGGATGATGAACGCCTTGACACAACCCGGCGTGTCGATGCGGAATTGGTTGATGGCGTGAAAGGTGTTGTTCTCGGGGTGCGCAAAATCAATCAGCTTGACCACCGGGTCTGCCTCGCCAGTGGCCTCGTTCACATCGGTTTGCGCCTTGAACAGCAGCGCCTGAATAGCCTCATTGGCCTCCAGCAGCGTGCGGTTGGGCTGGCGCAGCAGTTGGCCGCGCAGGTCGTCCAGCTGGCGGTCGGTGAGCCAGGGCGTGCCATCGGGCAGGGGGTTGATGCGGCGCACCGCCGCGGCAAACACAGCGGGTAGCAGCCATTCGCGGAATGAGGTGCGCAGGCTAGCGGCTGGGTCTTGGGGAATGGCCGCAAAGCCTTGGTCGATAACCGTCCAGCCCTGGGCGGCGAGCTGCTGCAAAAAGGGGCGCTCTACCTCGGAGTACTCGCTCATTGCGCCGGTAGCGCTGCCTGCCACTGCGGCATTTGGTTCAGTAAGTAGCGCGGGCGTCCCTTACCAACTTGGGTCACTGTCACTGCAATTCGAATCTCCTCGTGGCGATGCGCATTGATCTGATCAATGCTCTGCACATTGTTGGCCACTTTGCCTTTCAGCACCTGACCAGTTTCCGCAAGCTTGAATTCAAAGGTTCTTGAATTGGGCAAGGCGCCTTCAAAAGCGCCGGTTAGCTCATCTTGTCGCTCGTGCAGGTTGTCCGACCCCAACCGTGCAAGGCTATTTTGCACTTGGCTGATGTCTTGAAACCTCACCAACGCCTGACCGTACTCTAAAGCACAGACGGCATCGTTGTCGGCCAAAACACGTAAGAAAATCCGCACCTTATCCAACGCCCTCGGGTCAGTTTCAGAAGCAGCATCTGCAAGCTCTTCATCGCTGCCCAGCGTGCTCTGTAACAGAGTCCGTGTTCTCTCCAGCGCCACAGAAAGGTTGCTTTCATATGCAGTCGTTGGTTGCTGCGGCCGATATTCCTCCAGCTCAAAGCCAAATGACCCAAGTGCAGTGTTTGTGATGAGAAGCTGGTTTTGGTCCCGATTTGGAATTGGCCCCATGGGAGCAAGTGGCGCGCGCAGTGAAGCAGCCACGGACGTAACGGCCTCTGTGAAACTATTGACGGCCTTCATTGCGAAATCGGCAAAGATGCCATGACTACCGACCACCGGCAGGCCGTTGAATGTCAACTGAGCACGCGCAGGCGGTGGACCAGCGGTGCCTAGGGCAGTCAGCGCAGCGGCTACTTTGCGCAGTCGCGTTTCCAGACTACGCCGGGTCAACATGGCGGTAGTGGGCGTTTCTGCCAGGTCTCGAGTGAGAAAATTCTTCTCGGCCAACAGCTGTTGGTATTGCGCACCCATCATGGTGTTGATCCTCCTGTCATTTGAGCAGTCAACCAAGCCTTGGCCGCAGTATCTTCTGTTGGCGCTAAATCCAACTGCAAATACCCTTTCCAATCCTGATTCCGTCGATGTGACCACATGCTGTACCAATACGTACTTTGTCTTATCAGATTGTCCGGCGGAAGCAGGTTTATTTCAACAAAATAGCTGTCTACCAAGAATGTATTCTTGGCGTAATCATGGTCCAACACATCCAACTCTGCGGGAGAGGGCGCAAAGTTCGCAGGAGAGTGGATAAAGCTCACCACATCAATATCTCTGGGTGCGCGTTGCTCAAGCAATTCCACATGTTCCGAAAAACTTCCGTCTAACCATTGGAACCCTTGCTGAATACCCATGTCGTGCAAAGCACTGCGGTATTCCAAAAAGCCCTTCAAAATTCTGCTGCGTTCTGACGAAGTAGCAAATCGCATCACCATATCCAGCAGTTTGACTTGGTACGGCGAGCGCTCAGCGCTGGTCGCCTGCACCGAATTAACGGGCGGCAGAACGCCCCGGGGCGTCCAAGCTGGAATGGCTACCACGGTCATTTAAATTCTCCCTTTTCGCCTTTATGCTGTATTTGGCTCCATTTTAACGGATACCGCCCGAAAATGGGACTTCTGTGGTCCTGCTCTCGCATTCGTCCCGGGCTACAAGGGTTCATACACCCGCACATCCACGGCCAAATTGCCCAGCGTGGCATCAATGTGTCCGCGCACTGCGGCCCACGGCAAGCCACCCAAGCCTGCGCCCAGGGCTGGCAGCGCGATGGACTGCACGGCGTTGCGGGCCAGGAAACCGCGCAGGTCTTGCAAACCGTCTACCACCCACGCCATGCGCGACGGGTCGCGCCAGTGCTGCTTGGTGGGGAAGTTGACGACCCAGCGCGGCCCGGCCAGCGCGCCCGGCTCGGTAATGAACATGCGGCCTGTTTGCACCTGCCCCAGCTTGCAGGCCTGCGCGTAGGCGGCAAAGTTGGCCGGAAAACGCTGCTTGAACGGCAGAGCAATGCCCTTGCCCATCACGCCCACGGTGTTCACTGTGTTGATCAACGCCTGGGCGTTGTCTTCCAGCAGGTTGCCGCGCAGGGTGGTAATCACGCCATGGCCTCCGGGGCGAGGGCATTGACCTGCACGGCGACTTTGCCGGTGAGCAGGTCTTGCATGAGGCCGCGTTTTTGGGTTTGCAGTTTGTTGCACAGGTCGCGCTCTGCCCAAATTTGCTTTTCGACCGAATTCAGGCGATCAATCACTCGTTGTTGCTCATCTTCGGACGGCACACCTATTTCGATCTTGTAGAGATCACTTAAGTCGAAGCGCTTTGTGCCATGAGTCGACTCAGTCGTTTTTTTCAAGAACAAGTCCGTGTTCGCAACAAACCAATATGCGAGAAACCGATTCATCAAAGGCAAACGACCGATTACTGCCTTCACGTCTTGGTTGAATGCAAACTCGGTGCCATTTATGACTACTGGAAATGAATGGGCCAAGATCATGCCCCGAACGACAATGAAAACGGAGCCCTTTGGTGCGATGCGTGAACCGACTAAGGCAGCTTGGTGCGTTACATGATCTTCTGTATCTATCAATTCAAATCGCTTCATGTCTTTCGGTGACAGCCAAGGAAATGAACCTTTCCACCATTCCTCGTTTCGCTTGCTTGGGGTGCCACCGCTGTACCAATCACACGATGTACGCAGCGTTTTTGCATCCCACTCCCTCGGAATCCACCCAATCGCCGTTTCCTGGTACAACTCGGGCGCTTGTTCGCGGGGTGGGCGGAGTTGGCCGGTGGGGAGCACGCCACGGGTGAAGAGGTCGTGCATCAGGCCGGCTTTGATGTGCTGGTATTTCTCGATCAGCGCTTCGGTTTGTTCGATGGCGGTGTCGATGGTGGAGAGGATGGTTGCGATTTTCTCTTGCACTATTCGAACCGGGTGCTCAATGACTAACTTGCGGAGGGACTTCTTATTTAACGTCGCACCCTTGATTGCGACATCCGTGGCCGCAGTTCTTACAGCCTCAGGCAGGGCGTAGTAGAGGTAGGCGGCTGCAACTTGATCATTAACTAGGAATGCTGCTATGGCTTCGTTTGTGTAAAGATCGCATCCTGCGAACGCTACGCGGCCCAGGCTCAGCTTGAAACTCATCAAGACTGTTCCGCGCTTGACCAATTTCACATTTGAATTAGTAATCCCTGCCTCGGTGATGCTTTCGCTTGTGCACTCAATCACCCGCCCATGCAAATCTGAAATAGCGACCCAAGGCTGTCCATCCAAGTCGTTGTTGCTCCAGTAACGGGGGATGTCACGGGACGGAGTGCCACCAATTGCAACATCGGCCAGCGCAGCAACTTCAGATTGTTTCCAGCCCCGAGGTAAGTCACGCATACCCCAACTCCACCAAAAAACCCTGCAACGCTGCCGCTGCCGCATCACGCTCGGCCTCAATTTGCTGGGCCGTCACCGCGTATTTGCGCCACAGGTTTTCAATCGCGGCCACACAAGCGCGCTGGTCGGCGCGCAGGTAGTGGCGGTAGCTGGCAAACAGCACTTGGCCCAAGCGCTCGATGATGATGACTCTAGCCTCGTCGGCGCTGATCTTCAGGCGGGCTTGCTCCACCAGCACGTCTTTTTTGTCGGTGGTGGTTTTGATGTGGGCTTTGAGGGTTTTGGCTTCATCCTCCAGCGCTTTGTGGCGCTGGAGTTGTGCCTCGATGCGGTCAGCCTCTGCGGCATAGACCTTCGAGTCGCCCAGCGCAGGGTCGCGTTTGGCGGTCTTGGCCATGCCTTTGGCATCTTTCAAGCTGGCTTTGAGTGCCTTGACTTCATCGGCGGGCAGTACGCCGGTGTCTTCCATGTCTTCAAAGTCTTCTTCGCTGGCGGCGGAGAACAGGGCTTGCAGTTCGGCCAGGCGGGCGTGTTGCGCTTCCAGCTCGGCCAGCACCTGGGGGAACTGGCTTTGCAAGATGTCGTCGTCGGGTATCAGCTCCGGGCCCCAGCCGCTGGCAGCGATGGATTTGAGGTCACTCGCTAACGACTGGTAGAAGTTGGCGAAGGCACCCCTAATTTGATAGCGGGTTAGCAAGGATTGACGAGGGCTAGTGGCCTGTTTTACACCTAACGCGTTGTCTTGGTCGCCACAAAACGTGCGCTCCAGACCGTCCAGCAACGCGGCGCGCACCGCGTACACGTTGCGCTGGGTGGCGTGTTGGTTGGTGGCGTCGGGCGCCAGGGCTTCCACCACCGGCAGGTTGCCTTGCCACCAGGTCGCCAGGGTTTGCATGAATTGGGCGTGGCTGTGTTGCACGCCGGGGTGCTGGGCCACATGGTCGGTTATGGCGCGCTGGTTTTGCAGGGCTTCGGAAAAATCGGCGTAGGAGATGTGTGAAATCCCTTCGACAGGCTCAGGGCGAACGGTAGTGCGGCGCGTGGTGAAGCTGCCCTCGCGCAGGCCGGGGTAGTTGACCCAGAAGTGGTGCAGCGCATCCACCTCGGTCACGGGCACGCCGCCGTGCAGATGGGCGCGCACGTCGTGCGGCTCGGGGGGTGGGGCGTTGTCTACATAGCGGCGGATGTTGCAGTTGTAGTCTTCAAGCTTGATCTCGGCCACGGGCACGCATCTGGCGTAGGCCACTACGTCTTGCCCCGCGCGGTAAGCGTGGATGATTTTGTCGATGTCCTCGGCGCGCAGGTGGTTTTGGGCTTTGCCTTCGCGGTATTCGCGGTCGGCGTTGATAAAGAGCACATGCTTGCGTGTGGCGGCCCCCGCTTTGTTCAGCACCATGATGCAGGCCGGTATGCCGGTGCCATAAAACAGGTTGCCGGGCAGGCCGATCACAGCTTCAAGATAGCCGCTGTCAATAAAGTGTTTGCGCGCCTCGCGTTCTTCGCCACCTCTAAACAGCACGCCGTGGGGCATGACGGTGGCCATGCGGCCATCGCTTTTCAGCACCGCCAGCATGTGCTGCACAAACATCAAGTCGGCTTTTTTGCCCTTCTCGGGCATCCACACCGGGAAGCGGCCGGGGAACTGGATGTCTTTCTTGAGGTAGTTCTGGCTAAAAGGGGGGTTTGCGAGCACGCGGTCAAAACGGCGCAGCTGGTTGGTCTCGTCTTTGTGCTGGGGCTCGCGCAGGGTGTCTTGCTGGCGGATGTCGGCATCGGGAATGCCGTGCAGCAGCATGTTCATTTTGCAAATTGACCAGGTGGTGCCCATCTTTTCTTGGCCAAACAGGCGCACGTTGCTGGCGTCCTGGCCTTTTTCGCGCACGTAGTCGCGCACCTGGATGAGCATGCCGCCCGAGCCCACGGTGGGGTCGTACACGCGCATGCCGTCTTGCGGGTCGCAAATTTCGACGCAAATGCGCACCACTTCGGCGGGGGTGTAAAACTCACCGGCTTTTTTGCCTGCGGAGTCGGCAAAGTATTTAATCAGCCACTCATACGCAGCACCCAGCAGGTCGGGGAATTCAAAGTCGCTGTCTTTGAGCGGGATCTTGTCAAAGTTCTGGATGAAATCAGCCAGCGTGTCGTCGTCAAGTGTGGTTTGGCCGATTTTGCGGTTGAAGTTGATGGTGCCTTTGAGCACGTCTTGCAGGGCATCAATGTTTTCTTCTTCCAGAGCCTCCAGTGCTTTGTTAAGCATGGAGCCGACGTTGACCTTCAAATGCTTGAGCGCACTCCAGCGGGCGCGCTCGGGCACAAAGAAGTATTTGCCGGAGTACTGGTCTTTGTCTTCCAGGTTGAGGGCAATGTCGGCTTGGCTCAGGCCAGCGGCCTTGCCCTCGGTTTTGATGGCCTCGCGGCGCTCGTCAAACAGGTCGCTGGCGCGCTTGAGGAACAGCATGCCAAAGATGTATTCCTTGTACTCACTGGCGTCCATGTTGCCGCGCAGCGCGTCGCAGGCGGTCATGAGCAGGCTTTCGAGGCGGGAGAGGGTGAGTTTGGCAGCAGACATAGGAGGCAATCGTAGCAAGTGCGTTTGGGAAACTGCCAAGGTTATGGCTGCGCCAAGCAAAACGGCACTTAAAAGTGCCGTTTTCTCAGTTAAATAAAGCTATATCCCAATAATTACGGGCGCAAGCAGCTATGAAGTTAATAGCGCTGGGAGTGCTTGGTTGAACTTGAAATGATTGTCATGCCGCAGCCTTCACCTTCAACCGCCATGCATGCAACAACGGCTCGGTATAGCCACTCGGTTGCGTCAAGCCTTTGAATACCAAATCAGTCGCAGCCTTGTACGCCATTGATGTGGCAAAGTTGCCGGCCATCGGTTTGTACAGCGGATCACCTGCGTTTTGCCCGTCAACCACAGCTGCCATGCGCTGAAAGGTCTCAGTGATTTGTGCTTTGGTCACCACGCCGTGCAGCAGCCAGTTGGCCATGTGCTGGCTGCTGATGCGCAGGGTGGCGCGGTCTTCCATCAG
>JAYVPR010000435.1:0-13532 GCA_043757245.1 Polaromonas sp.
GGATAAGTCAGCTACCTGATTCATGGCTGCGTGCAAGGTCGCCAGCAAACCGAGCCGATTGCCGCGCAGCGCAGGGTCCTCGGCATTGACCATCACGCCATCGAAGAAGGCATCGACCGGCGCCTTCAAGGCCGCCAAAGCCTGCAGCGAGGCTGCGTAGTCGCCAGACGCAAAAGCGGCTTCGGCTTTGGGGCCCACTGTCTTCAATGCATCGGCAAGTGATTTCTCGGCCACTTCCTCCAGCAGCTCGGGCTTGATAGCAGCTTCGACCCCGCCTTCAGCTTTCTTCAGGATGTTGCCGACGCGCTTGTTGGCCGCTGCCAGCGCGGGTGCCTCGGGCAGTGCAGCAAAGGCGCGCACGGCGGATAGACGTTTGGCGACATCGCCCAGGCGCTGGGGCTTGAGCGCCAGCACGGCATCGACTTCCTGCGCGCTGTAGCCCTGCTCACGCAGGGAACCGGCGAGGCGGTCATAGATGAAGTCACAAACCAAAGTTGCAGTTGTATCGGGCATCCGAAACGACCAAGCCCCGCCAAACGAAGTACTCCCTCCGGCTTTCGGAGCGGACTCTGATAGGCCGTTGCGTTCGATTGCATTACTCACCCGAACGGCGATTTCCACAACTTGATCGAGATTTAGGGCAAGACCACCCTCGGTAATCAAACGAATCACGCCCAACGCGTGGCGGCGCAGGGCAAACGGATCTTTGTCACCTGTCGGGAGATTACCAATCCCGAACATGCCTACCAAGGTCTCCAGTTTGTCGGCAAGAGCAACCACCGCGCCGACTCGATTTCGAGGCAACTCATCGCCAGCAAAGCGTGGCTTGTAATGATCTTCTATCGCGAATGCAATGTCTTCAGGCAAATCATCATTTAAGGCGTAATACTTCCCCATAGTGCCTTGTAACTCTGGAAATTCGCCCACCATGTCAGTCAGGAGATCAGCTTTCGCAAGCTCCGCTGCTCGCTGCGCATGAATTGACAGCGTCGCATCGCCGTCGGTTGAAAGTTTCGTTCCAATTTCAGCAGCAATGCGACTGACGCAGACCAAACGATTCCCCTGAGTACCCAGCTTGTTGTGATAAACCACCTTGTCCAGTCCCGCCACCCGCGAGGCCAGCGTCTTTTTGCGGTCCTGATCGTAGAAAAACTTGGCATCCGCCAAACGCGGACGCACCACGCGCTCGTTGCCACCAATCACGGCGCTGGCATCCGCAGGGGTGATGTTGCTGACGACGAGGAACTTGTTGGTGAGTTTGCCGCTTGCGTCTAACAACGGGAAATACTTTTGATTGGCCTTCATCGTGAGGATGAGGCACTCCTGCGGTACGTCTAAAAATTCTTTTTCAAATTCGCAGATCAAGACGTTAGGGCGTTCAACCAGTGCAGTGACTTCATCGAGCAGTGCGTCATCTTCAATCACCGTCACACCGCCGCCGACTTTGCTTGCGGCGACTCCCAATTGGCGGGCAATCTCGGCTTTGCGCTCTTCAAAGCTGGCGATCACTGCGCCGTCTTTTCTGAGTGCTTCGGCGTAGCTGTCGGCAGACATCAAAACCACTGGGTCAACCGGTGCTTCAAACCGATGGCCATGCGTGATGTTGCCCGCTTTCAAGCCCAGCGCTTCAACTGCTACTACATCGCTACCATGCAAAGCAACCAGCCCATGCGCAGGCCGCACAAACTTCACATCACTCCAGCCGTCGGCTAGCTGGTAAGTCATGACTTTGGGTATGGGCAGCTTGGCGATGGCTTCGAGCAGTGCTTTTTGCAAACCTTCAACCAGCGTTGCGCCCTTCACAGTGCTGTCGTAAAACAAGGCTTCGGCCTTGCCATCGGGTGCGCGCTTAAGGCCAGCGACCGCACTTGCATCAGCACCGAGCGCCTGCAACTTTTTCAGCAATGCAGGTGTGGCATTACCAGATGCATCGAGCCCGACACTCACAGGCATGAGTTTTTGCGATACGGCTTTGTCAGCAGCTTGGCCCGCTACCTTTGTCACATGCGCAGCCAGGCGGCGTGGCGAGGCAAACGAGGTGAGCACGGAGTTGGTAGCGCTCAAGCCCTGCGCTTTTAATTGCTCAAACAGCACACCAGCGAAAGCATCACCCAGCTTCTTTAATGCCTTGGGCGGGAGCTCTTCTACAAACAGTTCAACGAGTAGGTTCTTCACTTACTTAACTTCCGAAAATTAACCAGCTTTAATCCCAATTTGGGTGCCACTTTACGCATCACCACATCCATGGTGGCAATCGTGGTGCAGCCAACACGCTTGGCCAAACTCAAATGCAATGCATCAGGCGCACGCAAGTTTGAGCTGGTTTGACTGCACATCAGTGCTGCCTCGTCAAAATCAGATGTTTCAATCGGTTCACAACGGGTAGATGCCAATATAGCCAAGCCCTTCTGGCTAGCTATAGCCACTTCTTTTTTGCTTAGCTGCTTGGTACGTTCCTTGATAGCTAGCGCACTTGCAAGTTCGGTCCTACACCACGGACTGCTGACCAGCTCAAGGCCGTCAGATGTGGCCAACCAACCGATGACCCAATCCGTTTCAGGCTCAGGGCACAGCAACGCCATCAACACATTTGTATCCAAATAAACCATGTGGAGCTTCAATATTTTTGATCACGCATCCAACGTACAACCGACCGTCCCATTGGCCATTCACGATGCATGTCCGTCAACTCTTTGGCCAGTTGTGCCCTCGATGTAGCTTTCAACTCGCTACCTGTATTGACCAAGCGCAGCTCACGCCCCGCCGTCACATCAGCCTGCACACGGCTACCTTCGCGCAGGCCTGCTTGCTTGGCTAGTGTTACAGGCAGCCGCAGCGCCAAGCTATTGCCCCATTTGCCGACTTGTAGTTCCATGATTTGACTCCAAAGTAGAAACATGTATCTACATTATGATGCAAAACCAAAAGTTTGTTTTATATCTGTTTGGTAGCATGCCCAACCCTTCACTTCCACTCCCCGCCATTTGCACTACGACCGCAGAAAACACTTGCCGCCGCAGATGAAGAACTGAACTCATAATCCCGCGAAAGCAAGAACGCATCCAATCCGTTAAGGCTGGTGCGCATAAGTGTTCCATCGTTTTCCAGTTGCAAGCGTAAATTTCGATAGCCTCCCGAAAATCCGTCAGATACAACAGCAGCAGTTGAATTGGCAAAAACCACGAACCGCCCAGCTTCGGATGCGACACCCTCGGCGCTAGCGCCACGTCTGTTGTTCAATCGCAAACGATTTTTAGATCCTGCATTAGCGCTTGTCGGGGCTAGAGCGGTGAAAGTTTTCTCGATCTGCTGAACTGGTGCAATGGCCGTTCTTGAGATATTACCAAGCGGCACTGAGGAAATCTTCATCTTGGCAGCCTTGATAAACGCCAGTGCTTGGTCACGGCTGCTGTCAGCACCGCGTTCTCTACATCTTGCCAAGAAACAATCCACGAGACTGGCAGCTGGATCATCTTCTGCGTCACGTTGAGCAACAGGCAAAGCCTCGTACATGATTCTTTCAACATCCGTTCGCTTTAAATATTTTTTAGCCTCTTCTACGGCCACACCCGATTGGATAGCCTGTTTTGACAAGAAAGCATCTAGCGTTAACTCAGCGTCGCCCAAGGCCGTATTACTTTCCAGCAAATCAACTTGCTCAAAGCATCTACGAGAAAATTCGCCCGAAGCATTTGAAAGATAAAACCGCCAGTGCCGTCCATCAGTCAATATTGAAATGGCGGCTTGGTTATCGCGGTTGTAGTCGCGCAACTGTATTTCCGCTGCGTTCAGCATCGGCATCAGTTTGCCTAACGCTTTCACCTCAATAAAAACGTCCGGTCGGTCAAGTAGCGGTTGTAAAAAGAGCGCGATATCCACACGTGTGGCATCTTCTCGTCGTATGGCCTGGAATTCAGTACATACCTCTTGGGGATTCCAAATATTCCACCCCAACTCATTTAGCAGTCGATAAACCACACCAAGCCGAATGTGTTCTTCGTTTTTGTACTGGTTATCTCTCAAGCGAATGACGATATCCTGAAGCGCATCGTTCACATCAATCTCCCAAATAAAACGTGACTTACTCAAGCCGCCTTCTTCACCATCTGCTCAACCCATTCACGCGGTGCCATGGGAAAGCCCAGGCGTTCACGACTCTCGTAATAACTTTGCGCAACGGCGCGCGCCAGGTTGCGGATACGCCCGATATAGGCTGCACGCTCGGTCACTGAAATCGCGCCGCGCGCGTCGAGCAAATTAAAGCTGTGCGCGGCTTTCAGCACCTGCTCGTAGGCGGGCAGTGCGAGTTGCGCTTCTATCAAATGTTTGGCCTGCTTCTCATGCGCGGTGAAAGCGGTGAACAAAAAGTCGGCGTCGCTGTGCTCGAAGTTGTAGGTTGATTGCTCAACTTCGTTCTGTTTATAAACATCGCCGTAGGTCAGCCCCTCAGTCCACTTTAAGTTGTAGACGTTGTCCACGCCTTGCAGGTACATGGCCAGGCGCTCCAGGCCGTAGGTGATCTCGCCTGTGATGGGTTTGCAGTCAATGCCGCCGACCTGCTGGAAATAGGTGAACTGGGTGACTTCCATGCCGTTGAGCCAGACTTCCCAGCCCAGGCCCCAGGCGCCCAGCGTTGGGTTTTCCCAGTCGTCTTCGACAAAGCGGATGTCGTTTTTCTTCAAGTCAAAACCCAGCGCTTGAAGGCTGCCCAAATACAGCTCCAGAATGTTGGCAGGTGCGGGCTTGAGCACGACCTGATACTGGTAGTAATGTTGCAGACGGTTTGGGTTTTCACCGTAGCGGCCATCTTTGGGGCGGCGGCTGGGCTGCACGTAAGCGGCTTTCCACGGCTCGGGCCCAAGGGCGCGCAGGAAGGTGGCGGTGTGGGATGTGCCTGCGCCGACTTCCATGTCATACGGCTGGAGCAGTGCGCAGCCTTGCTTGGCCCAGTAGCTTTGCAGGGTGAGGATGATGTCTTGAAAACTTAGCATTCTGCCATTTTATAGGCTTTTTTATTTTTACAAAGGCCGTTTTACCCATTAAATCGGGCCTGAGCCCAGTAAAAATGGGCGTAAACAGCTACTAAACTAATAGCGTTTGGAGGTTCATCAATATTCCAAGTAAATCCGCTGCAACGCCTGGACGTTTGTGGCGTGGGGCACGCCACGGCATGACCAGCCCGGCGTGCCTGCAAAACCCAGCCAGCCGTAAAACCGTGCCCCGTGCTAACCTTGCAACTCGGTTTTTAAAACACCCACACACCAAACAAGCGAGACAACACCATGCCCGGACTCCTCCCTAACGTTGACCCTGACGGCTTGCTCGAATTCTCGGTTGTCTATACCGACCGTTCGCTCAATCACATGTCCAAAAGCTTCCAGCATGTGATGACGGACATTTCAAGCATGCTCAAAGAGGTGTACCGTGCCCCGTCAGCCGTGCTGGTGCCCGGCAGCGGCACCTACGGCATGGAGGCCGTGGCCAGACAGTTTGCCGCTGGCAAGCACGTGATGGTGATTCGTAACGGCTGGTTCAGCTACCGCTGGACGCAAATTTTTGACATGGGCAACATCCCTGCATCGCACACCGTGCTCAAAGCCCGCCAGGCCAGCAAAGGCGCACAAGAGCCGTGGGCACCCGCGCCGATTGCTGAAGTACAAGCAGCAATCGCCAAAGAAAAGCCCGCGCTGGTATTTGCCCCGCACGTAGAAACATCCGCCGGCATGATGCTGCCAGACGGTTACCTGCGCGCCGTGGCTGAGGCGGTGCATGCTGTTGGTGGTTTGTTCGTCCTCGACTGCATCGCATCCGGCGCGATGTGGGTGGACATGCAAGCCACGGGTGTTGATGTGTTGATATCGGCTCCACAAAAAGGCTGGAGCAGCTCGCCTTGCTGCGCCATGGTCATGCTCAGTGAACGCGCCCGTGCCGCGATTGACGCTACGACCAGTTCCAGCTTTGCCTGTGACCTGAAAAAGTGGCTGCAGATCATGGAGACCTACGAAAAAGGCGGCCACGCCTACCACGCCACCCTGCCCACTGATGCGCTGACACGGCTTGCCGCCGTGATGAAAGAAACCCAGGCTTACGGCTTTGCCAAAGTGCGCGCCGAGCAGATCGCGCTGGGCGCGAAGGTGCGTGAACTGTTTGAAGCCCGCGGCCTGTGCAGCGTCGCTGCTGAAGGCTTCAAGGCGCCCGGTGTGGTGGTCAGTTACACCACCGACCCGGATATCCAGTCCAGCAAAAAATTTCTGGCTGAAGGTTTGCAAACTGCTGCCGGTGTACCGCTGCAATGCGACGAGGGAGCAGACTTCATGACCTTCCGGGTCGGTCTGTTCGGGCTGGAAAAGTGGCACCATGTGGACCGTACCGTCGGGCAGCTGGCCGCTGCCCTTGACCGCATCGGATTGACTGAACCGGTAGCCGAAGAAGTTGCTGGCTGAGACTGGCTCGCTTCCCGGGCAGAAGCCCCGTCCCCTTCAACCGTTAAAGAGAAAGTTGTGTCGATGAAATGCGCATTGGTCGGATCTCGTTATTTCGCTGCCTCGGTATTTGAGGCGCTTCGCAAAGAAGAAGGCATCGTGTTCACCGGAATTGTGGCTCCGGCTGCAGACGACAGGCTGGCCCTTGCGGCCAAGGCTGCAGGCGTTGCGGTACATGTGCTGGACAACCCCAAAATCGTTCCGGGCCATGCCATCCCCGAAGGCACCGACATCATCATCGCCGCCCATACCCATGCGCGGGTCAGCGACGATGCGCTGGCCCGCTCGCGCCTGGGCGGTATTGGCTACCACCCGTCACTGTTACCCCGGCATCGCGGCATAGCAGCCGTCGAGTGGACGATTCTGGAAGGCGACGCCATCGCTGGTGGTTCGGTGTACCACCTGGCCGACGGCTGGGATGCTGGCGGTATCGCTGCGCAGGACTGGTGTTTTGTCAAAAAAGGCGAAACAGCGCGTGAACTCTGGGAGCGCGCGCTGGCACCCATGGGGCTGGCCCTTTTGAGCAAGGCCGTGCACCACGCTCGCTTGCAGGGCTTTGTGCCTGCGCATCAGCAAGACCCGGCCTTTGCCACGCGTGCCCCGATGATTCGCCGGTCTGTGGTGCTGACGGAAGAGGCTTCTTCAACCGTTACATCGCTGATTGTCTCGGTGGTCGGCGCGGACCGCCACGGCATCGTCAGCATGCTGGCTGACCGGGCGCAACGCTTTGGGGCCAACTGGGCTGCGAGTCGTATGACACGGCTGGCCAGCGAATTTGCTGGCATGGTCCACTTTGAGGTGCCACGTGAAAATGCCGATGCTCTGGCAACTGCACTGCGTGATCTGGCATCCAGCGGTTTGCAGGTAGTGATCGCCCGCAGTGATGGTGCGAATGTGTCTGAGTCAGTGCGTGCGGTAGAACTGGAGCTGGTCGGCGACGACCGACTCGGCATTGTCAGCAGCCTGACCCGGCAGCTGGCGCAGCGCGGTATCAGCATTGAGAATTTGCATACCGAGATCATCCGCACCGGCGTGACCGGCAAGCAGACCTTCAAGATTCAGGCGCACCTGCTGGTGCCGGCCTCGACATCTCTCGATGTCTTGCGGCTTGAGCTGGGCAGCCTGGCCAGTGAAATGATGCTGGATATTGCGCTTGGCGAGCGACAGGTTTCTGTACCGCTGGTCTCTGTACCGCAAGCCCGTGTTGCGGTTTGATGTGACGGGTTCGCTGTTGACCGGAAAAACTTAGCGCGTCCGCCAAAACCGCCTAGAATTGACGTTTATGTTTACGTTTACGTAAACGTCAACTAGACGTTTCAAGCTACTCTTGCCGACAAGAAAGACCTGCATGCCTGTTCTGGAGACAAAACTAAACGCCCGTACGGCTGACTTCTGTGCAAATGTGGCGGCCATGCAAACGCTGGTGGACCATTTGCGGGGCGAGGTGGCCAAGTCGGCTGCTGGTGGGGGTGAAGCGGCCCGGGCCAAGCATGTAGCGCGGGGCAAGCTGCCGCCGCGTGAGCGGGTGCAAATGCTGCTGGACCCGGGCACGCCGTTTCTTGAACTGTCCCCCCTTGCGGCGCACGCCATGTACGACGGCGCGGCACCCTGTGCTGGGCTGATCACCGGTATTGGCCGGGTCAGTGGCGTGGACTGCATGGTGGTGTGCAATGACGCGACGGTGAAAGGCGGTACCTACTACCCGATGACGGTAAAAAAGCATGTGCGCGCACAAGAAATAGCGCAGCAAAACAACTTGCCGTGTATTTATCTGGTGGATTCGGGCGGCGCCAATTTGCCGAACCAGGACGACGTGTTTCCTGATCGTGATCACTTTGGCCGCATCTTTTACAACCAGGCCAACATGAGCGCAGAGGGTATTGCGCAAATCGCAGTCGTCATGGGCAGTTGCACGGCGGGCGGCGCGTACATGCCCGCCATGAGCGATGAAAGCATCATCGTGGCCAACCAGGGCACCATCTTTTTGGGCGGCCCGCCACTGGTCAAGGCCGCCACGGGCGAGATCGTCACGGCTGAAGATCTGGGCGGCGGCGATGTACACACGCGGCTGTCAGGCGTGGCAGACCATTTGGCGCAGAACGACATGCACGCTTTGCAGTTGGCGCGTACCGTCGTCAAAAATTTGAATAAAAAGAAGTCTGTAGCCGAACAAATACGGATGCAAGCAGCTATTAATAATGTAGCACCTATCTACGACGCAGCAGAACTTTATGGTGTCATACCCACAGATACCCGCAAGCCCTTTGATGTACGCGAGATCATTGCCCGGATTGTGGATGGCAGTGAGTTTGACGAGTTCAAGGCGCGCTACGGCACCACGCTGATATGCGGCTTTGCGGCAATTGAAGGCATGCCCGTCGGCATCATTGCCAACAACGGTATTTTGTTCAGCGAGTCAGCGCTGAAAGCCACGCACTTTATTGAGCTGTGCTGCCAGCGCAAGATACCGTTGGTATTTTTGCAAAACATCACCGGTTTCATGGTCGGCCGAAAATATGAAAATGAAGGCATCGCCCGCAACGGTGCCAAGATGGTCACCGCTGTGGCAACAGCCGGTGTTCCGAAGTTCACCGTCATCATTGGCGGCAGCTACGGCGCTGGCAACTACGGCATGTGCGGCCGCGCGTTTTCACCGCGCTTTTTATGGATGTGGCCCAACGCCCGTATTTGTGTGATGGGCGGCGAACAGGCTGCGGGTGTACTGGCTACCGTCAAGCGCGACGGCATTGAAGCACGTGGCGGGCAATGGTCGGTGAAAGACGAAGCCGCCTTCAAGCAGCCTATCCTGGATCAGTTCGCCCACCAGTCGCACCCGTACTACTCAAGCGCCCGGCTATGGGACGACGGCGTGATAGACCCGGCAGACACCCGCCGCGTGCTCGCACTGGGTTTGTCGGCCACGCAAAACCGGCCGATATCGGAGACTAAGTTTGGGGTTTTCAGGATGTAGTGTGTATAATTTTTTAATTTAATACACATAAGCGGAGGACCCAAAATGCGCACCAACATTGTTATTGACGACCATCTCATGCAGGCTGCCATGGCGGCTGGTAACTTCAAGACCAAGAAAGACGCGGTTGAAGAAGGTTTGCGTCTGTTGGCCAGACGCAAGGTTTACCAAAATATACGCGCACTTCGCGGCAAGATCCATTGGTCACTTGACGGTGACTGGACGCAGCCCGAGCACAGTGTGCAAGAGCCCCGAGCCGACTGGCTCGCATCTGCCGTGAAAGTACCTGAATGATCACGGCTGACAGCAGCGTATGGATTGACTACTTGGGCGGCAGAGCGACCCCCAAGGCGCAGCTACTGGACAAGGTATTAGACGACTCAAGTCGCGATGTGGTGCTACTTGACGTTGTGCTGATGGAGGTACTGCGCGGCTGCCGGTACGAGCACGAATGGCGACTTGCAAACCAGGCACTGTCAGACCTCCCTGTGCATACGGCTGGCGGCGATGTGGTGGCGAGGTCAGCCGCAGCTTTGTATCGGCAACTGCGCAAAACAGGCTTGACCGTACGTAGCCCGGTTGACTTGCTGGTGGGAAGCTGGTGTATCAGCACAGGTTGCGCGTTGATTCACAACGACCGCGACTTTGCGCCGATGCAGCAGCATGGTCTGCAAGCTTTCGAGGTTGAAAAATCGTGACGAACAATCTCAAAGCTAATATTTACACCACCCCCGACCACGAACTGCTGCGCGAGCAGGTCAACCGCTTCATCACGCGTGAAGTCGAGCCCTATGCCGCCGCGTGGGAAGAAACCGGTTCGGTGCCGCGCGAGGTGCTGCGCAAAATGGGTCAGGCGGGCTTGTTTGGGCTGATGTATGAATCAGAATACGGCGGCGCTGAAGCGGATGCGATGACCAATCTGGTGTTTGCCGAAGCGCTAAGTCAATCGACGTTTGGTGGATTCATCATCACAGTGCTGGTCCATACCGACATGGCCAGCCCACACTTGCATCATGCGGGCAGCGCGGCGCAAAAGGCGCGTTACCTGCCAGGCGTGGTTGCTGGCGAAACCATTACTGCCGTAGCGATCAGCGAACCCGGTGCGGGTTCTGACGTGGCGGGTATGCGCACGACAGCAAAGCGCGAGGGTGACGAGTGGGTGATCAACGGCACCAAGATGTTCATCACCAACGGCGTGCATGCTGATGTGTATTTTGTTGCAGCCAAAACAGGTTCAGCGCGGCACGACATGAGCATGTTTATTGTCGAAAAAGGCACACCTGGTTTTACCGTTGGACGTGCGCTTAAAAAGACCGGCTGGCTGTCGTCCGATACGGCCGAGCTGATTTTTGACAATGTACGGATCCCTGCGGGCAACCTGTTGGGAGAAGAGGGCAAGGGCTTTTACTCCGTCATGAAGAACTTCCAGACCGAGCGCATTGCCCTGGGCGCCATGGCGGTCGGCCATTGCACGCGGGCGCTGGAGCTCACGCTGGACCACGTGCGCCAACGCCAGGCCTTCGGTGCCACCCTGTGGGACAAGCAAACCATCCGCCATCGCATCGCCATGCTGGACGCCAAAACCCGCGCTGCACGGCAATTTATGTACCACTGTGCGTGGTCAGTGACGCAGGGGCATGACATTGTTCAAGAGGTATCGATGCTCAAGGCGCTAACCGGCGAGCTGGTCAATGAGGTGCTGCAAACTTGCCAACAGTTCCACGGCGGCATGGGCTTTATTCGCGAGACACCGATTGAACGCCTGTGGCGCGACGCCCGCGTGCTGGGCATAGGCGGTGGCGCGACTGAAGTGATGCTGGAAGAAGTCGCCAAGCGGTATTGACTAACCATACTTTGAACATGAAACACCTGCAACTGCAAGTCGCCAATCTGGTGGCCAGCGTCACGCTGAATCGCCCTGATGTGCGCAACGCCTTTAACGACGAGGTCATTTCTGAAGTCACTGACGTTTTCAACGCATTAGCCGCACGAGACGATGTGCGCTGCATCGTCCTGGCGGCCAACGGCTCCGCATTCTGCGCAGGCGCAGACCTGAACTGGATGCGCAGCATGGCGGATTACACGTATGAGCAAAACCTGGCAGATGCGGCTCGGCTGGCGGCGATGATGCGCACTGTTTATGAATGCCCTAAACCCACGATTGCGCGTATTCAGGGTGATGTGTATGCGGGAGGCACTGGCCTGGTGGCGGCCTGCGATATGGCTGTGTCTGTAGATACAGCAAACTTTTGCCTGAGTGAAGTCAAACTCGGTCTGGTGCCATCGACCATCAGTCCTTATGTGATTCGTGCCATGGGTGCGCGTGCGGCGCATCGTTACTTTTTGACGGCAGAACGCTTCAGCGCGGCAGAGGCGCTACGCCTTGGTTTTGTACATGAAGTGGTTGCAGAGGATGCCCTGGATGCCAAAGTGGCCGAGCTGTCGAATGCATTGGTTAATGCCGGCCCTGTAGCTGTCAAACTGTGCAAAAAATTGGTACAGGACGTGGCTGGCCATGACATCACGCCTGAGCTGGTCACCATGACGATTGCCAGTATTGCTGATGTGCGCGTCAGCCCTGAAGGCCGAGAGGGACTGCAAGCTTTTTTGCAAAAACGCAAACCCAACTGGTTGTCCCATGCCCAGTCTTGATACGGCGCAACTTGTTGCGTTGGCCGGAGCGCTAGGCTGGGCCAGCGGGATTCGCTTGTATTTGGTGGTGTTGCTCACAGGTCTGGCTGGCTTCATGGGCTGGGTCAATCTGCCGCAGGGGCTGGATTTATTGGCCAACCCGGTGGTGTTGGGCGCTAGCGGTTTCATGGTGTTCATTGAATTTTTCGCTGACAAAATACCCGGTCTCGATTCATTGTGGGACGTGGTGCACAGCGTGATTCGCATACCGGCTGGTGCTGCGCTGGCAGCCAGTGTGTTCAGCGCCGACAGTGGTGCCATGGCTCTGGTCGCAGCCTTACTTGGCGGCACATTGGCTGCTACCAGCTTTGCCGCCAAGGCCACTACCCGGGCGGCGATCAATACATCGCCGGAACCATTTACCAACGTGGGTGCGTCCCTGATTGAGGACACGCTGGTTCCAGTTGGGCTGTGGGCTGCGATTGCGCATCCATTTATTTTTGTGCCTGTCTTATTGGTGATCCTTGCAATCAGCGTGTGGCTAATTTATGTCTGCTGGCGTTTCCTGAAACAATTGTTTGGCAGAGTGGCCCGCATTTTCAGTGGCCGGGCTGACCCTGGTGTTTCGCCCGCATTCAAGTTGAAGTCACCTTTTTCCAAGAACGAGCATGTTTAAAAAAATCCTCATAGCCAATCGCGGTGACCAGCGGCAAAGCCGCGCAGCAGCGAAGCTACATTGCATGGCACGCAAAGCGTGCGCAGGCTATTTCACCGCGAAAGTTAACCATGTTTAAAAAGATTCTCATTGCCAATCGCGGTGAAATAGCCTGCCGGGTCGCCGCAACAGCGCAGCGCATGGCTATCAAAACCGTAGCGGTGTATTCAGATGCAGATGCTGACACCAAACATGTCAGCTTTTGCGATGAAGCCATCTACATCGGCGTGAACCGATCAAGTGCCCCCAAAGACAGTTACTTGCGCTGGGAGAAAATCATTGCTGCGGCCAAGGCCACTGGTGCGGAGGCAATTCATCCGGGTTATGGTTTTTTAAGCGAGAACGAAGAGTTTGCGCAAGCCTGCAAAGACAACGGCCTGGTTTTCATTGGACCACCGGCTTCAGCCATCAAGGCCATGGGCTTGAAGGCTGAGTCCAAGCAGTTGATGGAAAAAGCCGGTGTGCCCTTGGTGCCTGGCTACCACGGCGCAGACCAATCGCCAGAGTTGCTCAAGCGCGAAGCAGACCGCATTGGTTACCCGGTGCTCATCAAAGCCAGCGCTGGCGGTGGCGGCAAAGGCATGCGGGCAGTTGAAAAGTCTGAGGATTTTGACGCGGCATTGGCATCGTGCAAGCGCGAGGCCATCAACAGCTTTGGCAATGACAACGTGCTGGTTGAAAAGTACGCCCAGAGGCCGCGGCATATTGAGATTCAGGTGTTTGGTGACACGCA
>JAYVPR010000436.1:0-3577 GCA_043757245.1 Polaromonas sp.
CAACCCCCGGGAAACTCCTGAGCTGCTCGCACGCTTTGTATGTGACAGTTAGCAATAGAACATACATTCTGAACTGTGAGCCAGCATGTTGAAAATCTACACGACCTGGCTCGGCTTTGCCACAACAAAAGGAGACCTTGAATGATAAAACTTTACCGACCCGCCCTTGTCCCCGCACGTACACGCAACTGGCGAAATGCCTGCGTCGCCACTGCAGTCGCGCTGGCCGTCTTGCCTGCGCTCGCGCAAGAGACCTTCAAGATTGGCATCGTTAGTTTTCTATCAGGTCAGGCGGCTGAAAGCTTTGGCGTACCAGCGGTCAATGGGGCAAAAATTCTGGTCGATGCATTTAACAAAGGTCAGGCACCTGCGCCGTATAGCAAGGTCGGTTTTGGCGGCATGAAGATTGAAGCGGTTTATATCGACGAGGCGGGCGGCGCCACCAAGCAGGTACAAGAGTTACGCAACCTTTACGAACGTGAAAAAGTCGATGCGGTGGTAGGCTATGTCGGCTCAGGCGACTGCCTGGCTGTTGCACCCGTAGCTGAGGAAATGAAAAAGTTTTTAATCCTGTACGACTGCGGCACGCCGCGTATTTTTGAAGACGGCAAGTACAACTATGTGTTTCGCACCGCTGCCCATGCAACGATGGACAACGTGGCACTGGCGCGATACCTGAAGGCACGTAACGTGAAGGTGCAGCGCTACAACATGATTAACCAGGATTACGCCTGGGGCCAGGACAGCAAAAAAGACTTTACCCTGGTGATGGAGCAGTTGTACAAAGATGCCAAGGTTGATGCGGATTTACTGCCCAAGTTTGGAGCTGGGCAATACGGTACCGAGATATCGGTGCTGCTGACCAAACCCGCCGATATTTTGCATTCCAGCCTGTGGGGTGGCGATTTGCAGGCCTTCATTTTGCAGGCCAATGCACGCGGTGTTTTTCAAAACCAGACACCTGTGTTTTCTGCAGCTGACCACGTACTGCCAGGCCTGGGCGAGAAAATGCCCAACGGTGCCATCGTGGGTGCGCGCGGTGCTTACGGCTTGATGGCCCCCAAATCAGCACTGAACGACTGGTGGTTTGCGCTGTACCAAAAAGCCTATAACGTTTACCCGGTGCAAGCACCGTACCGCATGGTGCAGGCTCTGCTGGGTTTGAAGCAGGCCGCAGAAAAAGCCATGACGGCCAATGGCGGGAAAAAACCCACGGCAGAGCAACTCTCTGCGGCTCTGAAAGGCAGCAGTTGGGCCTCACCGGCAGGCAACATCAGCATGACGCTAGGTGACGGCCATCAAGCGATTCAAGAGACCGCAATTGGCAAGACACGCTGGGACGCTGCGAAAAAAATGGTGGTACTTGACGATATTCAGCGCTTCCCGGCCGAGTGCGTGAACCCGCCCGCCAGCATGAAGAGCGAAGACTGGCTGAAGGCTGGCATGCCGGGCGCGAAGTGCTGATAGTTTTTACGCTGCACCAGCAAACCTGCCGCCATGAATCTGCTGACGACCATTCTGTTTGACGGTATCACCTACGCATCCTGGCTTTTCATCGTGGCTCTGGGCCTGACACTGGTGTTCGGCATCTTGAAAATCCTGAACATCGCGCATGGCAGCTTTTATGCAGTCGGTGCCTATGCGGGCGCTAGCCTGGTGACCTGGTTGCTCGGCATGAAGGTCTCACCGGCACTCACGGTTGTGGCTTTGGTGGCTGCTGCGGTAGCGGTAGCGGCAGTGCTGGCACCCCTGACCGAGCGCGGCCTGCTTCGCATGTTTTATGGTCGGGATGAAGTGCTGCTGGTGCTGGTCACCTATGCAATGTTCCTGATGCTTGAAGACATCACCAAACTGGTTTGGGGAGTCAACCCCTACTACATCTCCGACACCTACCAGGCGTTTGGCAATATCAAGCTAGGACAGCTCAGTTATGTGGGTTACGACGTGATACTGGTAGGGCTGGCGCTGCTCTGCGGCGGCGTGACCTGGTGGGTGCTGAACCACACGCGCCAGGGCAAGATCGTGACAGCGGTGATCCACAGCCCTGAAGTCGCGGCCAGCATGGGTGTGAATGTTTCGCGCATTTACACCGGCGCTTTTATGGCCGGTGTTTTTCTGGCAGCCCTGGGTGGCGCGCTGACAGCCCCCATGATTTCGGTGCAACCCGGCCTTAGCGTCGGGGTGATTATCGTGAGCTTTGCGGTGGTCATCATTGGCGGCCTGGGCAGCATTGAAGGGGCGGCGATTGGTGCCCTGGTGGTTGGCTTGGCACGGGCTGCGTCAGTGCATATCTGGCCGCCTGCCGAACTCTTCAGCGTGTACCTGGTGATGGCCATCGTCTTGCTGTTCAAGCCTGAAGGCTTGTTCCAGCGCATTCAGGCTCGCAAAATTTAACCTTATGTGCGAGCTTATGGTTTGCTGCGCTACCACCATTGATTGAGGAGTTGATAGTGCCCACCCGTTCCCCGCAGCAGGTTGTGCTGGCTAGTATTGGCTGTCTGGCTCTTCTTTTACTGATGGGGTTTTTGGCCCCGAGATGGCTGGTGTCCCTGGCCACCATGGCGCTGGCTAACGGCCTGGTGTCGATGGGTATTTTCATCATGATTCGCAGCGGCGTTGTCCCCTTTGGTCAAGGCCTGGTATTTGCTGCAGGCGGTTACGCTGCGGCGCTGGCTTTTAATAAATTGGGCGTGACGGACGCACTGGCTTTAAGTGCGTTGGGCGGTGTGGTGGCGTTTTTAATTGCCGCGCCGTTCGCACCGCTGCTGGCCAGATACCGCGGCATATTTTTCGCCATGCTGACGCTGGCCTTATCCATGGTGCTTTACGGCGTACTGGTAAAAACCAACGCCCTGGGCGGCTCAGACGGCTTTAACATCACACGGCCTACAGTCTTCGGTATGCAGGCCTCCAGTGGCGGCGACCGGCTGCTACTGTGGTGCGTGACGGCCACCATCACCTGTACGCTTGCAGCGCTTGTGCGCCTGTACTGCGACTCGGCGCGCGGCCTGCTGTCTCTTGCCGTGCGTGACAACGAGTTGCGCGTTGAATACCTGGGCATGTCGGTTGCCAATCTGGTTGCCTGGAACTACGTACTGGCAGCATTTGTAGGCGGGGTAGGCGGTGCCTTGAGCGTGTTATCACTCGGCCATATTGACCCCACCTTCAGTTACTGGACGACATCCGGTGAGTTCGTTTTTGTGGCGATTTTGGCAGGGCATTACAGCGTGATAGCGGTCGTGGTGGCATCGTTTTTGTTAGAGCTGGTGCGTTCGTTTTCAAGCGCCTACTTTCCCAACACCTGGCAACTGGTGCTGGGCCTATTTTTGCTGGTGGTGATTCGCTTTCTTCCTGATGGCTTGGGCTCATTGATAACGCGCCTGCGGCCGCAACGCCAGCTTTGATATTCCCTGCCCTGACATGAATACCAATTTTTCAGACTCCGAAAGCCGCGTCGTGCTGTCTGCCAGGCACCTGGTGCGCAGCTTCGGCGCAGTCGTAGCGGCTGCCGATGTCAGCATTGACATCGCGGCTGGCGAGCGGCTGTGCCTGATTGGCAGCAACGGCGCAGGTAAAA
>JAYVPR010000437.1:0-3573 GCA_043757245.1 Polaromonas sp.
GGCTTTCGCATTGAGCTGCATCAAAAAGATTTGAACCTAGCCTTGTCTACCGCACGTACGTTGGGGGTGTCGCTGCCCAACACAGCAACAGCGCAAGAACTTTTCAACTCCTGCGCTGCACATGATGGCAAAGGCTGGGATCACTCAGCCATGGTGAAGGCGATTGAGAAACTGGCCAACTTTGAGCTCGGACAAAAAACGCCAGTTTAAAGCCGCATCAGGCGCTCCGGGCCAGCAACACGCCATTGCCCGCTACCCTTTCCAGCCCGGGCTTCTTTTTTCAACAAATGCCGATACCCCTTCGCGGAAGTCGGCACTGCAGTAACACTGCCCTATCAGGTCTGCATCGGGAGGCAGGCTGTTGAACTCAGCAACCCGAACAATGCGGCGCAAACCAACCAAATCAATGTGCATGGATGGGGTATTGCGAGGTTGCCTCCCGCTGTGAGGATTCTGCCGAATCTATTGGTGTTCCCACACGAACGACAGCGTATTTTCTGATCAGACCTGCTAACCTTTCGGAAATACTGGAACTCCGCTTTTAAAATCAGTGATTGCACATTCATGCTTCAGCTGTAATCATATTGGCTTTGTCATTCAAAACATCACTCAAGCTGTCTTTATGACCACCGACACTCAAAGCCTAGACCCCGCCACGCTGGCCCATCTGCAAAGCTGGGTCGGCAAGACCGAAACAGTCACCGACGACATCACCGCAGCGCCGCAATGCGGCCTGGCGGCCACGCTGGACCGGGACGATCCGCCGTTTGTGATTGGAACAACTGTGCCGCCGCTGTGGCACTGGTTGTACTTTTTGCCGCAGCCGCGACGCTCGGAAATCGGCCCTGACGGCCATGCCCGGCGTGGCGGTTTTTTGCCGCCGGTGCCGCTGCCGCGCCGCATGTGGGCCGGTGGGCGGCTGCAATGGCTACAGGACAACCCTCTGGTGGTCGGGGATGCGATCCAGCGTGTTTCGCACATTGAGTCGGTCACCCACAAGTCCGGGCGCAGTGGCGACCTCGTGTTCGTGCTGGTCAAGCATGAGATACGCAATGCGCACGGTTTGGCGCTCATTGAAGAGCACGACATTGTTTATCGGGCGGATGTGGCCCCCACGCTTGTCGCTTCAGGTACTGAGCTTCCCCCCAAGGGGGTCGAACTTGCTCGGGTCGGCCCAGCGCTGCGTTCTGCGCCGGGTAACTCCGTCCCGCCACCTCAGCCAGCAGCCCAGGATGCCGCCTGGACGCAAACCGTGGCGCCCGATGACGTGCTGCTGTTTCGCTATTCGGCGCTGACCTTCAACGGCCACCGCATTCACTATGACCGCAAGTACGTCACCGAGGTTGAAGGCTACCCTGGCCTCATCGTGCATGGCCCGCTGATCGCCACCTTGCTGCTGGACCTGCTGCGCAACAAGCTGCCCGACGCGCGCTTGACCCACTTTGAGTTCCGCGCCGTGCGGCCGGTGTTCGATATGTCGCCGTTCAAGCTCCACGGCAAGCCCTCTGTCGATGGCAAAACCGTGCAGCTCTGGACTGAAGACCACGCTGGCTGGCTCAGCATGCAAGCCACGGCCACGCTGGCCTGACCTCATTTCTCAAGCAAAACCAATTATGAAAACCCAGATCCCGACCCCCGACAGTTACCAAGACATGCGTGAAGCCCTGCGCGGCATGCTTGCGTCGTTTGATTCTGCCTACTGGCAAAAAGTAGATCACGAGCGCGGCTACCCGGAAGCCTTTGTGACAGCCTTGACCGAGGCCGGCTGGCTGGCGGCCTTGATTCCAACCGAGTACGGCGGCTCGGGCTTGGGCCTGCTTGAGGCCTCGGTGATCATGGAAGAAATCAATTTCGCCGGCGGCAATGCCGGCGCCTGTCACGGCCAGATGTACAACATGGGCACCTTGCTGCGCCATGGTTCGGACGCGCAGAAAAAACGCTATCTGCCAAAAATAGCCAGTGGCGAGTTACGCCTACAGTCGATGGCTGTGACCGAGCCAAGCACTGGCACCGACACCACACAGCTCAAAACCACCGCGGTGAAAAAGGGCGACAAGTACGTGGTGAACGGCCAGAAGGTCTGGATCTCGCGCATCCAGCATTCCGATCTGATGATTTTGCTGGCCCGCACCACGCCGCTGGCCGAGGTCAGCAAAAAATCCGAAGGCATGTCGATTTTTATCGTTAACCTGAAAGACGCGATTGGGAATGGCATGGCGATCCAGCCGATTGCCAACATGGTCAACCACGAGACCAACGAAGTCTTTTTTGATAATTTGGAAATTCCCGCCGAGAACCTGATCGGCGAAGAGGGCAAGGGCTTCAAGTACATCCTTGACGGCTTGAACGCCGAGCGCACCCTGATTGCCGCCGAATGTATCGGCGATGCTTATTGGTTTATCGACAAGGCGCGGCGTTACGCCAGTGAGCGCGTGGTCTTCAACCGCCCGATCGGCCAGAACCAGGGTGTGCAGTTTCCGATAGCCGACGCTTATATCGAAACCGAGGCCGCCAACCTGATGCGCTTCAAGGCCTGCCAGCTCTTTGACGCCGGCAAGCCCTGCGGCGCCGAAGCCAACATGGCCAAGTACCTGGCCGCCAAAGCCTCGTGGGAGGCGGCCAACATGTGCCTGCAAACCCATGGCGGTTTTGGTTTTGCCTGCGAATATGACGTGGAGCGCAAGTTCCGCGAAACCCGGCTGTACCAGGTGGCGCCGATCTCTACCAATTTGATTTATTCGTATGTGGCTGAGCATTTGCTTGGCTTGCCGCGGTCTTTCTGAAAACTTGCGGAAAAGACCGCAGCTGCGAAGTGGCGAGCTCTGCCCTCAACTGATTAGGCTATATAAGCTATAAATATGATGAGACCCTTGGACGGCATCACCGTCATCTCCCTCGAGCACGCGATTGCAGCCCCTTTTTGTACCCGTCAACTGGCCGATCTGGGCGCCCGAGTCATCAAGGTCGAACGCCCCGGCGTCGGCGACTTTGCACGCGCCTACGACCAACGCGTGGATGGCATGGCCTCGCATTTTGTCTGGGTAAATCGCTCCAAGGAAAGCCTGACGCTGGACCTCAAACAGCCGGCGGTGTTGGCCGTGCTCAAGCAGTTGCTGGCTAGTGCCGACGTGCTGGTGCAAAACCTGGCACCCGGCGCGGCCGCGCGCATGGGCCTGGGCTTCGACGCGCTGAGCGCTGCTCATCCCCAGCTTATCGTTTGCGATATTTCGGGCTACGGCGATGACGGTCCGTATCGCGACAAAAAGGCCTACGATCTGCTAATCCAGAGTGAAGCCGGTTTTCTGTCAGTGACTGGCACGCCAGACGAACCCAGCAAGTCAGGCAACTCGATTGCCGACATCGCCGCCGGCACGGACGCCGTCCAGCCGTCGGTCAGCACACCGATGCGATCTTGCGCGAACTCGGGCATGGCGATGCCAGCATTGCCGCGCTACAGGCATCAAGCGCTATTTAATTAGGCTATGTCCTCGTTAGATAGTGGTATAAATAAAACTATGTAAATCAACGACATAGGTGTGGCGATGAAAACAGAAGAATTTCAAGCACTGACGG
>JAYVPR010000438.1:0-3562 GCA_043757245.1 Polaromonas sp.
AGCGTGCCGTGTGGCTATGCCACACAAGCGATTCGCAACAACGCAGCGCGCCCGAAGCTGGCGAGTCAAATGTGCGAGTTATTTCTGAACGGGCCCTAATGCCATTTCCATATCAATCCGACATGTTGTTGCTTCGCCTTGGCCGTTATAGCACTGTCTGCGGCTTCGCGCCCAATGTCGTATCGATCTGGAAACGGAATAAGTCCTATAGCATGCGCTCCTTGCGCTTCAGCGTTGTCAGGAAGTGCGTTTAAAACAACACCCGACTCCGAATTGTGCCCGGCACATCGGCCAGTTTTTCCAGCGCCACGTCGGAGTGCGCAGCATCAATATCAATCACCACATAGCCAATGTCGCCGTTGGTTTGCAGGAATTGCGACGCGATGTTGATGCGGTTGACCCCAAACACCTCGTTGATCGCTGACAGCACGCCCGGCACGTTTCGGTGTATGTGCAGCAGGCGGTGCTTGCCGGGGTGGGCGGGCAGTGCAACTTCGGGGAAGTTGACCGATGAGGTTGAGGTCCCGTTGTCGCTGTACTTCACCAGCTTTTCAGCCACCTCAATGCCTATATTTTCCTGCGCTTCCATCGTTGAGCCACCCACGTGGGGGGTAAGGATGACGTTGTCGAGCCCGCGCAGGGGTGACTCAAAACTGTCTTTGTTGCTCTTGGGCTCAGTGGGAAACACGTCGATCGCTGCACCAAGTAATTTTTTCTCGCGCAGGGCTTTGGCCAGCGGTTCAATTTCAACCACTGTTCCGCGTGAAGCGTTTATCAACACGGCCCCTGGCTTCATGGCTGCGATCTCTGCCGATCCTATCATCCACTGGGTAGAGTCAAGTTCAGGCACATGCAGGGTTACGACATCAGCCATCGCCAGCAATTCTTTTAAACCAGCGATTTGCCGCGCATTGCCCAGCGCCAACTTGGTCACCACATCAAAAAATACGACATTCATGCCTAACCCTTCAGCCAGGACCGAGAGCTGCGTGCCGATGGAGCCATAGCCGACAATACCCAGCGTTTTGCCGCGAATCTCATAGGCGTTCTCAGCCGACTTGAGCCATCCGCCGCGGTGCGCAACCGCACTTTTTTCGGGCACTCCGCGCAGCAGCAAAATCGCTTCGGCTAACACCAGTTCAGCCACTGAGCGGGTGTTTGAAAAAGGTGCGTTAAACACCGCTATGCCTTTTTCACGCGCGGCATTCAAATCAACCTGGTTGGTGCCAATGCAAAAGCAACCCACCGCAGCCAGCTTGTGCGCGTGCGCGAACACATCGGCAGTCAGTTGGGTGCGCGAGCGGATGCCAACAAAATGCGCATCTGCGATTTTGCTTTTCAGCTCATCGCCCTCAAGCGCGCCAGTCAAGCTTTCAATGTTGCTGTACCCGGCGGCATTCAATACCTTGATGGCGGACGGATGAATACCCTCTAGCAGTAAAAATTTTATTTGAGCTTTATCGAGAGAGGTTTTAGTCATGGCAACAGTATGTCGCAAAGTAAAACCCGCAGTGCGCTAAGGGGCGAGCATAAAACTTACGCCGCGCATTGCAAGCTCACCGCCTGCAAGGTTTTGCCGGTCTTGCTGTCAAACACCACCAGATTGACCTGCCTCGGGTGGCCGGGCGTGGGGGCGATGCTGCGAAAGCCGAGTTTTTGCGGCTGAGTGTCGCTGGTTTTGTATTCCCCGGCCTGCGTGTATTGGCGCACCACAAAGTCGTGTTTTAAAAATTCTCCCTTGTTCTCCCCCGACAACACCTTGGAGTTGTGACCATGCTCGGTGACGGTCCAGTAGGCAGACCAGTTACTCGAGAGCAATGCAGGAAGGGGCGTGACGTTGGCTTCAAACTGGTTTGTGCCGATCAGCTTCAATGAAATAGCGGCTTTTGCAGGTTCTTTGTTTTCGGGCTTGCCGCCCCAGCGCGGCCAGTCTTTGCCGTCCAGCACAACCTGCGGGGTGTAAATGCTGCGCAGGTTGTTACTGGCAGCTACATCACGCTGACGGTTGGTGTAAGCAGGTGCGGCAAAGCGGTCAACCCAGCCAATATAGTCCCAGTAGCCTACGTGAAAGGCCTGCACCACGATGTTCCCGCCCTTGAGCGTCGATGCCCATTTGTCTGCTGGCGGGCAAGAACTGCAGCCTTCAGACGTGTACAACTCCACCACTGGGTTGATGGTGAGGCCGGTCGTGACGGAGCACTGATTTGACTGACCAATAGCGCCAGTTGCCCAGTAAATCAGGGTGCAAGCAGCTATTGATTTTGAAGCTAACGGCCAAGAGAAAAGCAATGCAGATGGCATGAAGCATCTCCTTCAAGATGAGTCGGCGCAAAGGCCGATAGCTGGGTTGGAATTAACCCGGCTCCACCTTGGTCTGGGAAAGTCATCATTTCTTACAGGTCTTAGCGTTACTACAACATCGGTGAGCGGGCAGGCGCGGCGATATGGCCATTATTTCTGTCGACGCGATCCTCGAGCTGGCCCATGTAAGCCGCTGTTGCCCCATCTGACTGTTCGAGTCGCAGCAGAAGCTCTACCTGTGTGCGGTTGAGGCGCTCGGCCAGTAACGCAGCGTTGGCGGATTCGCGGGTGATTGTTGCGGCTGTCTGCGCGTCCAGATAGGTGCGCAGCTCGGTGAAGCGTGAGGCTTCAGCCTTGTCGGCCAATTCGCGCTGGGCACTTAGCTCGCGGGCGTATTTCCGGGTTTCAAGCAGATTGGTGCTCTGCATGTAAAGCGTATTTGCCAAAAAAATGACCAAAGCAATCCCAAGCAACCACAGCATCACCAGACCCAAAGGCATCTGAGTGGTGGTGAAGCCGAGATTAAGTACCGCGCTGCGGGTAAATTCATCCACATTGAGCGCCGTAAATGCCGCGACAGCCAAGATGGCAATGATGAAAAAGATAGTTTTTATTCGCATGGTGTATTCCTTCATAAACATGGGCTAAACGCCTACCAGTTTCGCTCTTTATTGCGGTTTTGCCTGTGGGACAATGCGCTCCCGCAGCGTCGGTTTGCCTGCATAAACAGGCTCAATTTCACACTCCTATCAAGCCTACGCAAAAAAACAATGCAAAAAATCATTCGCCAGATCGCGCTTGAAATCAAAGTCAACGAACATCAAATCAAAACCGCTGTCGATCTGCTTGACGGCGGTGCTACGGTGCCGTTTATTGCCCGCTACCGCAAAGAGGCAACTGGTGGGCTGGACGACATCCAGTTGCGCGAACTGGAATACCGTCTGGGATATTTACGCGAGCTTGAAGAGCGGCGTGAAGCAGTTTTAAAAAGTATTGGCGAACAAGGCAAACTGACACCTGAACTACGTGCAGCGATTGAGCTGGCCGCAACCAAGCAAGACCTCGAAGATTTGTATTTGCCGTTCAAGCAAAAACGCCGCACCAAAGGCCAAATCGCACGTGAAGCAGGCATTGAGCCGCTGGCCGACAGCTTGTTTGCCAACCCGCTGCTGGTGCCGCTGGATGAAGCTGCAGCCTATGTAAAGGCGGATAAAAACGAGCAGGGCGATGACTTCACCACGGCGCAGGCTGTGCTCGACGG
>JAYVPR010000439.1:0-3545 GCA_043757245.1 Polaromonas sp.
GCCCAAAGTTTTGCGTGGCCTGGTGTTCAATTTCAAAGCGATAGCATCAAGTTGCCTCTGCCAGCCAACCCAGTCGCTTGACCTCTACTTAAAATCGAATAAATCAGGAACGACGACGTCAGCGCTTTTTCGCTGACGCAAAGCAAAGAGGCTGTAGGCAATGATGCCGAGCGACACGCCGGCAATCAGCAGCGTTGCCGCCGCATAAATCGACGGATTCACGCCGCGCCGGGCGTAGCTGAAGATCACTTGCGGTAAGGTCGTCACGCCTGGACCCGACAGAAACTCTGATAGCACCACATCGTCAAACGACAGCGTGAAAGTCAGCAGCCAGCTGGAGACCAGCGCTGGCGCGATGCTTGGCAGCGTCACCAGAAAGAACACCTGCATTGGCTTGCAGCCCAAGTCCATCGCGGCTTCTTCTATTGAGCGGTCAGCCTCCAGTAGGCGTGACTGGATCACGGTGGTCGCGTAAGCCATGCCCAGCAGGGTATGGCCGAGCACCAGGGTGATGAAACCGCGCTCCGGAAAACCGAACAATCGCTGGCTGGCCACCATCAGTAGTAGCAACGACAGCCCGATGATGACCTCGGGCATCACCAACGGCGCATTGACCAGGCCGTAAAACACAGTACGACCGGAAAATCGCTGGTAGCGCACCAAAACGAAAGCTGCAAAACAGCCCAGTACAACCGACAAGGTACCCGTTAGCAGCGCGACCTTGAGCGACAGCCAGAAGCCTTCAACCAACCGCGAATCTGTCAGTAATGCTTCATACCAGCGCAGTGAAAAGCCGGTAAAGACGCCATCTTGCCGGGTACTGTTGAAAGAAAAAACAATCAAGAACAGCAGTGGGATGTAAAGGAAAACGAAAACTGATACAAGCCAAAAACGACCTGTAGATCTTTCAAAAAAACGCATGGTATTCATTTTTCAGTGGCGTCTTTTGAGCGGTAATACAACGCCAGCGGCAGCAGAATCAGCACAATCATCACGACTGACAAGGCACTGGCGCGCGGCCAATTATTGCTGCTGAACATTTCGTCCCACACAACGCGGCCAATCATGATGTTATCAGCGCCACCCAACAGCGACGGAATCACAAACTCACCCACAGCCGGGATAAATACCAGCATGCAGCCCGCCACAATACCGGCTTTGCTCAGCGGTACGGTGATCAGCCAAAAAGCTTTAAAAGGGCTCGCACCCAGGTCGTGGGCGGCCTCCAACAGGCGCAAATCCATTTTCACCAAATTGGCATACAGCGGCAAAATCATGAAGGGCAGATACACGTAAGTCATGCCAACCAGCATCGATATATCGGTATAGAGCATCACCATCGGCTCTTTGATAACGCCAAGCCAAAGCAGCAAATTGTTAAGCACGCCCTGGTCAGCCAAAATGCCTTTCCAGGCTGCAATTCGCAGTAAAAAAGATGTCCAGAAAGGCAGCATCACCAGCATCAGCAGGGCAGGTCGAATCGATGGCTTGCAGCGTGCCAAAAAGTAGGCAAAAGGGTACCCAATCGACAGGCACAGCAGCGTGGTCAGCGCAGCGTATTTAAGCGAGGTTTTGTAGGCATCCAGGTAAATGGTTGCCCCGCTGGAGTCATCACCGTCACTAAAAATACGGATGTAATTTTTAAACTCCAGCATCAGTCGCCATGCGTTACCTGATGTGTCTATGAGGGGTGCAAAGGGGTCGACGCCGCTGCCCATGTCGGTCACGCTGATGCGCAGCAAAATTAAAAACGGCAGCACAAAAAACAGCAGCAACCAGACGTAGGGCACGCTGATGACGAAACCTTTACCGGGCGAAAATTTGGCCTGCATTGTCACTGCTCGGTGTCTATTGCTCCTTCCCCTTTCGGGGGAAGGTTGGGATGGGGGCACGCACAGCGCAAGGTGTATTTCTGCGCTTGCCCCCACCCCTGCCCTCCCCCGGAAGGGGAGGGAGTGGGTACAGAAGTATCGCCGTTCATCATTGCGTCAGCACCATAGGCGCGGTTTCATCAAACCAAAAAAACACCGCGTCGTTCCAGGTGATTTCACCACTGTCATAGCGGGATGTGTTCGCCTCCAGAATTTTTACTGTGGCACCACCTTGCACTTCAACAATGAAGGTGTTGTAGCTGCCAAAGTAGGCGATTTCCCGCACGTTACCGGTAAACAGATTGTTAGCGGCGGCTGGGCGGTTTTTGGAAATATTGATTTTTTCGGGCCGAATCGCCACCGCGCAGGCCATTCCTTGTATCCCACTGATGCCGTGGCCCACGTTAACGACGCCATACGCGGTTTTTACCTCACAGCGGTCTGCTGCATCCAGTGCCAGAGTGCCTTCCCACAAATTGACGTTACCAATAAAGTCGGCCACAAAGCGGCAATTCGGGTATTCGTAGATCTCTTTGGGTGTGCCAACTTGCAGCACGCGGCCCTGGCTCATCACCGCGATACGCGTGGCCATGGCCATGGCTTCTTCCTGGTCGTGCGTCACCATGACGCAGGTCACACCGACGGATTCCAGAATGTTGACCAGTTCAAACTGCGTGCGCTCGCGCAGTTTTTTGTCCAGCGCGCCAAGCGGCTCGTCCAGCAGCAGCAACTGCGGCTTTTTTGCCAGGCTGCGCGCCAGTGCCACACGCTGCTGCTGTCCGCCTGACAACTGGTGCGGCTTGCGTTTGGCAAAGTCTTGCAGCTGCACCAGGCGCAGCATGTCATCAACCCGTTCGGCGATTTGCGCCTTGGGCAGGCCTTCTCGCTTCAAGCCAAACGCAATGTTGTCCCACACACTTAAGTGCGGGAACAGCGCGTAGGACTGAAACATCATGTTGATGGGCCGCTGGTAGGGCGGCATGGCGGCAATGTCGCTACCAGCCAGCGTGATACGCCCAGACGTCGGTGCCTCGAACCCTGCCAGCATACGCAGCAAAGTTGACTTGCCGCAGCCCGAGCTTCCCAGCAACGCAAAAATTTCGCCCTTGTTGATGGTCAGCGAGACGTTATCAACGGCGACCACGCCGTCAAAGCGCTTGACCAGCTGCTCCGTTTTTAAATAGCCCGACAAACCTCAGCTGCCTTTTTTAAACAGCGTGAAGACCTGACTCAGCGACTGCCGTGCCTCATTGCTAAAGCTGTTGGGCGGCACCATTTTTTGCAGGTTGGTGGCGTCGGGGAACACCACTGGGTCGTTGGCGATGTCCGGCTTGACGTTGGCCAGACTCGCCTTGTTGGCGGTGGCATAACCCAGCTCGTTGCTGAGCGATGCAGACACCTCAGGCTTTAAAAAGTAGTTGATGAAAGCGTGCGCGTTGTTCGGGCGTTTGGCGTCTTTGGGAATCGCCAGGTTGTCAAAAAAGATCAGCCCACCGGTAGATGGCAACAGGGCTTGTATGTCGTTGCCGTTTTTGTTTTCAATCGCGCGTGCGCGTGCAATGTTGATGTCGCCTGCCCAGCCCAGTGCCACGCAAGCCTTGCCGCCCGCCAGATCGTCAATCATGGTGCTGGTAAACAACCGGATATGTGGCCGCACCTTGGCCAGCATCTCAC
>JAYVPR010000440.1:0-3537 GCA_043757245.1 Polaromonas sp.
CCAACACCAACACCAACACCAACACCAACACCAACACCAACACCAACACCAGCATCAGCAGCATGGCACCGGCCGCCGCCATGCCGAGCAGCGGGTGCGCCAGCCAGATCACGGCGACATAAACAAGGGCCCATGGCGTGTCGAAGAGTGCCAGCAAGCCTTGCGCCGAAAACAGGTTGCGCAGCGCCGCCACATCGCGCAGCCCTTCAGACGGCACGCGCTCAGTGCGACGCGCCGTCTTGGCCAGCATGACCTTGGCCACGATAGGCGAGAGCTGTTCGGCGATCAGGTTGCCGATGACGCCCTGTAGGCGTCCACGAAGGTAATCCAGCAGCAGCATCAGGCCGAGCGCCACAGCCATGCCGATCAACAGCACCAGCAGCGTTTCACGGCTTTGGCTGGCCAGCACTCGGTCGAACACCTGCAGCATGAACAGCGCCGGGGCGAGCAGCAGCAGGTTGACGAAAAACGAGAAGCCCGCAACGGAGAGCAGCGGGCGTCTGAGGATTTGGATGAGTTTTTTCATGGACGATCAGTTCTTGCTGCGTTTTCCCGGCCGCAAAGACAGCACAGGCGGGGGAAAGTTACAGTCCAAACTTGATGTCACCGCTGTCAAACGTTCCCGAAATCCCACCCAAATCGAGTACGGCGAACTTTGTAGCATTTGCAAGCGAACCGCCATCGGTATCGAAGTACAAAGCGCCGGTCAATGCATCGTACACGACGTTGACTAGGCCACCGACCGACAGGCCGCTAACATCGCCACTGCCGCCACTGCTGACCTGCTGGAAGTCAGCTGCAGCCAGCGTGCCCGCGCCACTTCCGATTCCGGTGAACTGGGCAGTCGACAGGTACACGGTGTCGCCGTTGGAGGAACTGTTGGTCGCATTGAAATCAATGATTCTGTCTACGTTTGATGTCGAGTTCAGTGCGGTGTCAAAAAAGAACGTGTCAGTTCCGTTCATTCCGTAAAGCACATCATTGCCATCGCCACCGTGAATAAGATCGCTTCCGTTCTGACCAAACACGGAGTCGTTGCCGCCGCCAGCCAGGATTGTGTCGTTACCCCCGGCAAGGAAAACGAGGTCATCCGCCGTACCGGAAAGGTTGATCGTATCGACGTTAGTGCTGCCGGTGACCACGCGGAATTGTTCCGTCAGGCTGCCGCCACTGTCTGTCGCAGTCACGTTGAGCTCATAAATCCGTCCTTCTTCAACCCCTCCAGAACCGCCAGTAGCCGTCACTAGGCCCGACGTGCTAACGCTGATGTCAGCGCTCATATCGATTTGCACTACCCCGGCCAATGTCTTTTCCACCAGCGTCGCGCTGTAGCTCACGCTTCCCGAGATCCCAACCGCTGACAGCTGCCCAATACTGCTATTCGGCACATTATTTGCTCCCGGACTAATGCCCGTGAGCACTAGATCGGTCGGGCCATCACGAGTGCCGTTAATCGTGATCTTCACCGAGCTGGCCGTGCCGTCCACGCTGCGCACGGTGAAGGTCTCGTTGACGTTTTGGCCCACGTTCAGGCTGTCAAAGGCGCTGTTGGCGGTAAAGGTCCAGGCACCGGCCGCGTCGAGCGTAAACGTGCCCCTGGTGCCGACCGTCGTCACTGGCGTGAAACTATTGGCGGCGTTGTCCACATCGGCGCTGGTCAAGACCCCGTTGGTCGTCAAGGCTGCGTTGGTTTCTGCCAGCGTTACATCGGCGCTGCTCACCGTGGCCGCGTCGTTCGTGCCGGTGATGGTGACGCTCACCAGTTGCGCTGTGCCGTCGGCGCTGAGCACGGTGAAGCTGTCGCTCAGCGGGGTGCTGCCCACATTGAGGGCTTGCACCGTGGCGTTGCCGTTGTTCAGCGTGTAGATCCACACCCCGGCAGTCGACACCGTGAAGCTGCCGTAGCCGTTGACCGTGGCCGCTGCGGTGGTCACCGACTGGAATGCGTCGGTTGCGTTGTCTACATCGGTGGCCAGCAGGTCGCCGGTGGCGCTCGGGGTGCCTGGCGCGGCGTTGTCCACGCCACCAGCTTCGATCAGTGCGCCGCTGCTGGTGCCGGTGATCACGGCCGCGTCGTTCGTGCCGGTGATCTGCACGGTCACTGTGGCCCAACTGAGCGTTCCATTGGCGAGGCGGATGGCGTAGGTAAAAGTGTCATACCCCACTTCACCCGCGCCAAGAGATTGAAAGCGCGCCCTGCTCTCATCTGTCATGGTGTAGGCCACTTTGCCGTCGGCAGTGATTTCGATGAGAGCACCGAGGCTGCTTTTATTGTCCGCGTTAACAAAGTCCAGGGTTAGCAAATCCGCTGAAGATGTTAAACCTTCGTTTTCGACACCGTCATCAAGGGAGTACAAAGACTTGGCTTTACCTCCAAGATCGTTGCCCATCACGTCCAGAATGAACAGTCCCGTCGAGTCTTCGGTGAGTTGGCTGAACACGAAGTAATCGTCCCCCGCTTGCGGGGTGTTGCTGAACGAAGTGACAGTTCCATTGGTGATAACGGTGACCATGTTTTTTCCTTGATAACGCCGACCTGCCGACGTGTTAAAAAATTAACGTTTACATTTCAGATTCACCACGCTTGCAGATATTGATGAGGTTTAAAAGAAATTCATCGACACTGTCACACTTGCCATGTGACAGCCAAATAAGCCGTTGCGGTTCGTTCAATTTCGCCGTAGCACGTGGTTTTATCAGTCTAATAAACCTCATCCAGCAAGAGAATGAGCAACACATCCTGTTTTCGTAGGATGAAAGTCCCCGTAAATTCGAATGGGTACTAGGACGCTTGTACTAAATACACATAGGACAAGATTGGTGCGGTCACGCGCCGACCTGCAGACTGAAAGGCAGGCTGGCCTTCTCGATAAGGCGCTGGGATGGCAGGGAGGTAAGGATAAGTCCAGTGACAGTGAAAGCGCGCTGCATATCGCCGTGATCGGCAGCGGCGGAGCCGCGATGGCAGCAGCGCTCAAAGCCGTTGAGCAAGGTGCGCGCGTCACGCTCATCGAGCGCGGCACCATCGGCGGTACTTGCGTCAATATCGGCTGCGTACCCTCCAAGATCATGATCCGCGCTGCGCATATCGCTCATCTGCGCCGAGAGAGCCCGTTCGACGGTGGCATCGCTGCGACCGAGCCAACGATTGACCGCACAAAATTGCTGGCTCAGCAGCAGGCACGCGTCGATGAACTTCGGCACGCCAAGTACGAGGGCATCCTGCAGAGCAGTCCCGCGATTACGGTGCTGCACGGCACGGCCCGTTTCAAGGACGACCACACCCTGATCGTCAGTCTGAACGAAGGCGGCGAGCAAACGGTAGCCTTCGACCGCTGCCTGATCGCCACCGGAGCCAGCCCAGCCGTACCGCCTATGCCGGGCCTCAAAGAGACACCCTATTGGACCTCGACTGAAGCTCTGGTGAGCGAAACAATTCCACCCCGGCTTGCGGTGATCGGTTCATCGGTCGTGGCTTTGGAGCTGGCACAGGCATTCGCCAGGCTGGGTAGCAAGGTGACAATCCTGGCGCGCAAC
>JAYVPR010000441.1:0-13256 GCA_043757245.1 Polaromonas sp.
GGCTCGCGCCCGCCACAAAAAAGTTTTAGCCCTTGCAAAAGGTTTCCGTGGTCGCCGCGGTAATGTCTTCAGGGTCGCCAAAGAAGCGGTGATGAAGGCCGGGCAGTATGCCTACCGTGACCGCCGTACCAAAAAACGTGTTTTCCGCCGCCTGTGGATCACGCGTATCAACGCCGCCAGCCGCGCTTGCGGTTTGACCTACAGCCAGTTTGCCAATGGCCTGCGCAAAGCCGGTATCGAGATTGACCGCAAGGTTTTGTCCGACATGGCGATTCACGACAGCGCTGCTTTTGGCGCTATTGTGAGCCAGGTGAAGGCAAAGCTGGCTGCTATTTAATCAATAGCTGCTTGCGCTTATAAATAAGGGGCCAGAGCTTGAAAAGGCTCTGGCTTTTTGTTTTATCTGAATGAATTTATATGAACTGGTTTGTAGGAATGGGTGTGTTTGAATGACTGATCTCGACGCCATTGTTGTTGAAGCCAAAGCCGCGTTTGCCCTGGCTGCGCTTCCTGCTGACCTGGAAAATGCCAAGGCACTTTTCTTGGGTAAAACAGGCCGCATCACTGAGCTGATGAAGGGCATGGCGCAACTTTCTGTGGACGAGAAAAAATCTCGTGGTGCGGCTATCAATCTGTCCAAGCAGGCGATTGAGGCTGCGCTCAATTCCCGTCGCCAGGCATTGGCTGATGCTGAGCTTGAAAAGCAGCTCAAAGCCGAAGCGCTGGATGTAAGTCTGCCAGGCCGCCAGCGAGCACAAGGCGGCTTGCACCCGGTGTCACTCACGCTCGAGCGCATTGAGTCGATTTTTGGCTCCATGGGTTTTGATGTGGCTCAGGGCCCGGAGATTGAAACCGACTGGTTTAACTTCACTGCGCTCAACACGCCTGAAGACCATCCTGCGCGCTCCATGCACGACACTTTTTATGTTGAAGGTGGAACAGAGGCAGCGCCCAATTTGCTGCGCACCCACACCAGCCCCATGCAGATTCGCTATGCGGTGCAGCACGTTAAAAAGCATCGCGCAACCATCGACGCTGGGCACGCCATGCCCGAGATTCGCGTTATCGCGCCGGGCCGAACCTACCGCGTTGACAGTGACGCTACCCATTCGCCGATGTTTCACCAGTGCGAAGGTCTGTGGATTGGCGAAAACGTGAGTTTTAAAGATTTGAAATTTGTCTTCACCGATTTTTGCCGTACCTTTTTTGAAAGCGATGATTTGGTGCTGCGTTTCAGGCCCAGTTTTTTCCCATTCACTGAACCGAGCGCTGAAATAGATATTAAATTTCAGACTGGACCGCTCGCAGGCCGCTGGCTGGAGGTAGCGGGCTCCGGCCAGGTTCACCCAAACGTGGTGCGCAACATGGGCCTGGATCCTGAAAAATACATTGGTTTTGCCTTCGGCATGGGACCAGACCGTCTGACCATGCTGCGTTACGGTGTCAATGACCTGCGCTTGTTTTTTGACGGCGATATTCGCTTCTTATCGCAATTTCAAAACTAAACATACTCAAGCTGAACATTCAAGCTAAACAGTCAAGGTAAGTCATGCAATTCCCAGAATCCTGGTTGCGCGAATTCTGCAACCCACCACTTTCTACCCAGCATCTGGCCGACACGCTAACAATGGCTGGCCTGGAGGTTGAAGAACTCAAGCCCGTGGCGCCGCCATTTTCAAAAATAGTTGTTGGTGAAATCAAGTCAGCAGCTCAACACCCGAATGCCGACAAGCTGCAAGTGTGCGAGGTTGACGTAGGGCAGGGCGCTTTGCTGAGCATTGTTTGCGGCGCACCGAATGCGCGGGTTGGCATCAAGGTGCCTTGTGCGCTGGTAGGTGCAGCATTACCGCCTGGCGCAGACGGCAAGCCGTTTCTTATCAAGACGGGTCAACTGCGCGGCGTGGAAAGCCAGGGCATGCTGTGTTCAGGGCGCGAGCTCAAAATTTCTGAAGACCATGGTGGCCTGCTTGAACTGGCACTTGACGCGCCGCTGGGCCAGGATATCCGTGAGCATCTCAAGCTTGACGACACGCTGTTCACGCTCAAACTCACGCCAAACCTGGCGCATTGCCTCAGCGTTTATGGTGTGGCGCGCGAGGTGGCTGCATTGACCGGCGCATCATTGAAACCGTTGGTTTTTCCAACGATTGCAGTCAATGATGCAACACGCTTGCCAGTCAAAATCAGTGCGCCTGATTTATGCGGCCGCTTTTCAGGCCGCGTTGTTAAGAACGTTAATCCGCAGGCCAAAACGCCCCAATGGATGGTTGACAAGTTGGCGCGTTGCGGCCAGCGCAGCGTCACGGCGCTGGTGGATATTTCAAATTACGTGATGTTTGAGCTTGGCCGACCTTCGCATATTTTTGATCTTGAAAAAATCCATGGTGGCCTGGATGTGCGCTGGGGCAAGGCGGGTGAATCCTTGAAATTGCTTAACGGCAGTACGGTGACTGTCGACGAAAAAGTGGGTGTGATTGCCGACGAAGCACAAGTTGAATCACTCGCAGGCATCATGGGCGGCGATGCAACCGCCGTGTCAGATGCCACCCGGCACGTTTATGTCGAGGCCGCCTTCTGGTGGCCCAAAGCGATTGCCGGGCGGTCGCGTCGCTACAACTTTTCAACCGATGCAGGCCACCGGTTTGAGCGCGGCGTCGACCCTGGCCAAACGGTGGAGCACTTAGAGCGCATCACGCAACTGATCATCGACATTTGCGGAACGCCAAGCACCGTGTGCGGGCCAATGGACGATACACAGGTCAATATGCCTGCTGCCACACCCGTCACTTTACGGGTGGCAAGGGCGAGTAAAGTCATCGGCATGCCGTTGACTCAGGCGCAATGCCTGGCAGGGCTTCAGCGTCTGGGTCTGCAGGTGGTGGAGGGCGAGGGGACTCTGACCGTTACCCCGCCCAGCTACCGCTTTGATCTGCAAATCGAAGAAGACCTGATCGAGGAAGTAACTCGCCTGGTGGGCTATGACAACCTGCCTGACACACCGCCACTAGCCCCCATTACAGCCAAGCTTCGTCCTGAAGCCGAGCGCAGCCCGTTTACCGTGCGTCGTGCTTTGGTCGCACTGGGATATCAGGAAACTATCAACTTCAGTTTTGTCGAAGAGCGTTGGGAGCATGAGTTGGCGGGTAACCCTAACCCGATCAAGCTACTGAATCCGATTGCTAGCCAGATGAGCGTTATGCGCTCGTCTTTATTGGGTTCGTTGCTACAAGTTTTGAAATTCAACCTTGACCGTAAGGTAGCGCGTATCAATGTATTTGAGCTCGGTCGGGTGTTCCTACGCGATGCCAACAGTCAAAATACGGATACCACTGTGGCCGGCTTTCACCAGCCGATGCGGGTGTCAGGTTTGGCTTATGGGCCACGATCAGAGTTGAATTGGGATCAACCAGCCAGCGTCGTTGATTTTTTTGATGTCAAAGGCGACATTCAGGCTCTGCTTGCACCCGTGCAGGCGGTTTTCGCACCTGGTGAGCATCCTGCCATGCACCCCGGCCGCTGCGCCAGTGTGTCGGTGGCTGGGCGTGCTATTGGTTTTGTCGGTGAACTGCACCCCAAGTGGCGCCAAGTCTATGAGTTGGCGCAGGCACCGCTGCTGTTTGAACTCGATATGGATGCGGTGGTAAATCGCCAGGTCCCCGTTTTCGAGCCTGTCAGCAAGCTACAGCCGGTAGAGCGTGACATCGCCGTTATCGTGCCTGAGGCGGTAACGCACGCCGGGTTGATGGCTGCAATTTATGCAGCTGTTACCCATGGTTTCCTGAAAAGCGCGGTTCTGTTTGATGTTTACAGGCCACAGCCCGGCAACACAAGCATGCTGACGGGAGAGAAAAGTTTGGCTGTTCGTTTGGTACTCTCCAGCGAGACCGCTACACTGACCGAGGAGACTATTGAATCGGTTGTTCAAGCAGTTTTTTCAACGCTGCAGCAGACCCTGGGGGCGCGCTTGCGCTCCTAGGCGAGTCTGAACTACACATAGCCAACAATAAAGCTGCAAGGACACGAGGGACAAAATGGAATTTTCAATTGAGAGCCTGGAAACTCCTGCGCTGACCAAGGCGCATCTGGCAGAATTGCTGTTTGACCAGATTGGTTTGAACAAACGCGAATCGAAAGACATGATTGACTCTTTTTTTGACCTGGTCTCTGACAGCTTGGTGGAGGGAGTGGATGTGAAAATTTCTGGTTTTGGTAATTTCCAGATACGCACCAAAGCGCCCCGCCCGGGACGTAACCCCCGCACCGGGGAGTCGGTTCCCATTGAGGCCCGCCGCGTGGTAACGTTTCACGCCAGCCACAAGCTTAAAGAGCAAATTCAGGGCAACCGCATCCCTGTTTAGTCATTTTTTGCCCAGGCACTGCGTAAGAGTGTGTCAGTTGTGTAATGAAGCAACACATTTCAAAAAATAACAGTTACCTTTTGCGCTATATTTGCACTTAGAGTAAATTTAGAGCTTTCCGCTTTAGCGCATTGATTTAATTGGATAACTCCCTTCCACCCATTCCCGCAAAACGCTACTTCACCATTGGTGAGGTGAGTGATTTGTGTGGTGTCAAGCCTCATGTGCTTCGTTATTGGGAGCAGGAGTTTACACAACTGCGCCCGATGAAAAGGCGTGGTAACCGCCGTTATTACCAGCACCACGAAGTGTTGATGATCCGCAAAATTCGTGATTTGCTCTACGACCAGGGTTTCACTATTAGCGGTGCGCGCAACAAGCTGCACGAAATCGTTCAGCTTGAAGGCGACAAGCTCCGCAACGGTGAAGTAATGCTGGACGGTATTGAGGTGATTGAGGCTCCAGACTCGGAACTGGCTGACTTCCCTGATTCAGCCGATTTTGAAGACGGTACCCCGGCTGATGGTTCTGATTTAGCTGACGGTAGCAAAGCGCAGCAGCACCTGCAGTTGGTTCGTCGGGAGCTATTTGAAATCCGTGATTTGCTCAACGCTGCGCACTGATTTTTACCAGAGCCTCAAGCTATAATCAATTTTGTTTCGGTGTGTGGCGCAGCCTGGTAGCGCACTTGCATGGGGTGCAAGGGGTCGAAGGTTCGAATCCTTTCACACCGACCAATGTTTGACTCAGAAAGGCTTGGCTAACTGTCAGGCCTTTTTCGTTGGTATCAAGCGTGCTTTATTCAATGTCCATCACATGAAAGCCAAAGTTGGCTGTACGGCGGTTTTTAAAATAAAGTTTTAAGGTTTCCTTCACTGTTTTGAAGGCTAATTCTTCCCAGGGAATATCCGCTTCACTGAATAGCTTGGCTTCAATGGTTTCGGTACCAGGGTCAAAGTCGGTACTCAGTAGTTTGGCCTTGTAAAACAAGTGAATCTGGCCGACCTTGACGACGTTCATCAATGCAAATAGTGCCTGCATTTCAAACTGCGCACCGGCTTCTTCAACCGTTTCCCGCGCCGCGCCTTCAGCCGTGGTTTCTCCTAGCTCCATAAAACCGGCTGGCAAAGTCCACTTACCCCACCGTGGCTCGATGTTGCGCTTGCACAGCAAAACCTGCGCGCCATCCTCACCCCATGTGGGGATGGTACCCACCACATTGAGTGGGTTTTCATAGCAGACCGTGTTGCAGGCTGTACAAACAGCGCGTTGCTTGGTATCACCATCATCTGGCAAACGATAGATAACGGGTGCGCCGCAGGCGCGGCAATATTTGATCGGGAGCCGGTGCATAAAATCAGTGTAGGGTTTGTGGTGCCTGACAGGTCTGACGGTATCGAGGGGTCAGCCAGCGCCTGCGTTGAACTGGTTGCTCGTTGCGGTTGCCGCGCTGACACTACCTCAACTCGTGTTTATCAGCTTGTGCAGCAGTTTGCTGACATGTACAAAGTGATTGGAAAAATGTATCAGACGCTATGTTTTTAATAGCTTATTACGCCCATTTTAATTGGGCTACAGGCTCAATTAACACCTAATAGGTACTTAAAAAACGGTTTTTCAGGCCGTTTTTTTAGTGTTTTTGCAGATTATTGATCTCTAAATCGCTAAAAATTAAACTTTGGTATTTTTACCATGCTTTTCAATCAGAGCTCTGGCAGTGTCTAGCAGTTTTTTGCCGTCAAAGCCTTTTTTGTTCATGTCTTCTACCCATTCCACTTCAACCGTGCGCGCCTTGCGGCGGAAGTCCTGCGCTTCAGCCACGCTGATGGTGTAGATGGTGTTGCCACGGTCGCTGGCGGTCTTGCGGCCAATACCGTCGTTGCCTTGCTGGGTTTTTCCCAACCAGGCTGAAGTGACCATACCGGAGTTGTTGTCGATGATCTTTTTCAGGTCGGGTGCCAGCGAGTTGTACTTGGCCTTGTTCATGGCCATCACAAAAGTGGTGGTGTACAAGCTGCCGCCTGCAGGGTCAAACTCGGCGTGAAACTTGGTCAATTCGTTGACCTTGACCGACGGGACAACTTCCCATGGAATGACACAACCGTTGATCGTGCCTTTACTCAAGGCATCGGTGATGGCTGGCAACGGCATGCCTACTGGCGTGGCACCTAACACGCCCAGCAGCTTGGTCACTTGCCGGGTCGGGCCGCGCATCTTCATGCCGCGCAAGTCGGCAATCGATTTAACCGCCTTATCGACAGTGTGGATCACGCCTGGGCCATGAACTTGCAGCGCCAGCACCTGGGTGTCTTTAAATTCGTCGCTGGCTACGGTGGAGAAGTATTCCCAATACGCTTTGGACGTGGCCTCGGCATTGTTCATCATGAAAGGCAGCTCAAACACCTCGACTCGAGGAAAGCGACCAGCGGTATTTCCTGGCAGCGTCCACACGACGTCAACCACGCCATCTTTAGCCTGGTCATACAGTTGCACGGGCGTGCCGCCCAATTGCATGGCGGGGTAGCCTTCAAATTTGATGCGCCCGCCGGATTCTTTTTCAACCTTTTCCATCCACGGCTTGTGCATGGACAGCCACACATTGGACTGCGGCGACATGAAGGTGTGAAACTTGAGCGTCACCGCCTGTTGGGCGATACCTGTTAATGCAGGTACCCCCAAAGCAACGGCAGCGCCTGATTTGAGGAGTGAGCGGCGAGCAATCATGTGGGTTCCTTGAAAAAAAGAAAAGCGAAACTGACACTCAAAATTTAAGGCTATTCAACGGGGTTGCAAACCCGTGAATGCCCTATGTGAATGTCTTATGAAGGGGTGTCGTGCAGACCGCTCGTCAAGTAATGTATTTCACCAGCCACAACGAAATAGCCGGGAAAAACAGCAGCAAAATGGTTCGCAAGGTGTCGCTGATTAAAAACGGCATCACACCTTTGTAACTCTCGCTGATGGGGACATCCTTGGCCAAAGCATTGACGACATACACATTCAGGCCCACAGGCGGAGCCAGCAAACCAAAACCAACCGTCATCAACACCATGATGCCAAACCAGATGGCTACGGACTCTTTGGACATGCCAAAGTCAAGGCCCATCACCATCGGGAAAAAGATTGGAATGGTTAAAAGCAGCATCGACAGTTCGTCCATCACCGCGCCCAGTACCACGTAAAACAGCAAAATGGCAGCCACCACCATCAGTGGTGACAAGCCCCAACTGCCGACCACTGCCGCTAGCTGGTTGGGAACCTGCGTCAAGGCTAACGCTGAGTTCATCAGGTCTGCACCAATAAAAATCAGGAAAATCATGGCTGAGCTTTCAGCCGTGGCATAAAAGCATTGCTTGAACTTGGCCCAGGTTAGCTCTCGCTTCAATAGCGCCGCCAGCAGTGTGGCTGCTGCACCCACAGCCGCGCCTTCAGTCGGCGTGAAAAAACCGCCATAGATGCCACCAAAAACCAGCGTGAAGATCAGCGCGATGGGTAAAACGCCCAAAGCCAGGGCAGGGGAGAGCCTTTCGCCTGCTTCGTCCACATCAGGCGCATGCCCTGGCGCCACCCGCACATAAATGGCAATCGCAATGATGTAGCCGACCATCGCGATCAGGCCAGGCACCATGGCCGCTGCAAACAGTTTAGCGATGTTTTGTTCCGTCAAAATCGCATAAATGACCAACGGAACCGACGGTGGAATCAAAATACCCAGGGTGCCGCCTGCAGCCAGTGTGCCAGTCGACAGGCGACCGGAATAACCGTGGCGTTTCATCTCAGGCAAGGCCACGCTGGTGATGGTGGCCGCTGTGGCCACTGATGAACCGCAAATCGCACCAAACGCAGCACAGGCCAGCACCGACGCCATCGCCAAACCACCCTTGAAGCGCCCCATCACGGCGACGGCAAAGCGAAACAGCGCCTTGCTGATGCCGCCTTGAGTGGCAAAGTGACCCATCAGGATGAACAACGGAATGACCGATAAGTCGTAACTGGCAAAACGGGCGAAGGCCTGGGTGTTAAGAAAGTTGGAGAAGGGCCCCCAACCGGTTTGCATCACATAGCCAATGCCACCTGCCACGAACATGGCAATGGCAATCGGTACACGCACAGCCATGAAGGCCAGCATGAGGCCAAAAATGACGGCCGTTAAGGTTAATGCGCTCATGACTTGGCCTCATCAGAGGCCGCGAAGCCGAACAGCGCCTGATAAAGCGCGATAACCATAGTCAGTACAAACGGTGGCACCATGCTGGCGTACGCGACCCATTCTGGAAAACCAATGATTTGGGTTTCAGAATTTGTGCGCCAGGAGTTCAGCCCACCAAGTGAGGTGCGCCAGGCCAGCAGGGCAAACACCAGTGCCAACAACAACGCGCCGTAACGGTCTAAACCAGCATTGATCCTGTCACCGAATTTAGCTGAGAAAAAATCAACAATGATGTTGCCACGCTGCACTTGGCAAAACGGCATGAAGAGTGCAATTGCAGCGCCTGCGGCCACGCCGGTGAGTTCAAAGTCACCAGTGATGGTGATACCCATCGTGTTGCGGCCTATCAGGCTGGCGCAAGTCATGAGCGTGATGACGGTGAGCAGTAAGCCCGCAAAAATAGCGCACAGTTTGGCCAGTAATACCAGTATTTTCATGGCTTCTTAGGTTGTCGCGCCTATATTGACGGGTCTTCAGGCGACTTTAACGTGAAGCTCGCCGAGGCCAGCCACAGCACCAACCATCGTGTTACCGGAGACGACAGCAGCTACACCCTCGGGCGTTCCGGTGTAAATCAAATCGCCGGGCATCAGTTCCCATGCGGCAGACAGGTGCTCAATCGTTTCTGCCACATTCCAGATCAGTTTGGACACGCTGCTTCGCTGACGGTCAATGCCATCAACCTGTAGATACAGCTCGGCGTTGTTGACGTCACCGGCTTGTACCGCAGGTGTGATCGGACCAATCGGGGCCGAATGGTCGTAGCCTTTTCCGATACACCAGGGGCGACCGGCTTTTTTCATCTCGCCCTGCAAGTCTCGGCGCGTCATGTCCAGGCCTACGGCATAACCGTAAATGTGTTTGTGGGCATCTGCCGCTTTGATATTTTTGCCGCCTGTGCCAATGGCAACGACGAGTTCGATTTCATGGTGCAGGTTTTTGGTCAGACCGGGGTAGGGAATGCTGCCGGTAGTACCCGCCTCGACAGCGACGATGGCGTCAGCCGGCTTTAAAAAGAAAAACGGTGGCTCGCGGCCGGTAAAACCCATTTCCTTGGCGTGCTCTTCATAGTTGCGACCCACACAATAAACACGGTGAACGGCGTAGCGGTCAGTGGTGCCGACAACGGGCACTGAAACAACCGGGGGAGGGGTAAAAACATAGCTCATGACATTCTCTCTTCTCTGTGTATGCCCAATGCCTGATGCACCGGGCGGTCTGAAAAACTGAACAACACACAACCTGACTGTGAACGAAATTTTGCAGTGTGCCATGACGGAATCACAAAATGGTCACGCGGACTGAACTGATACACAACGGCCGTACTATTGTGTTCGATGCTGACGCTGCCGTGGCCCTCCACCACGCTGAACACTGCACCATCGGTTTGCCGATATGGCTTGCCATTAAAGCCTGTGGGCAAGCGTTGCATGAAGGTCGCCATGGTGGGCATCGGCGGGCCACCTGTGGCCGGGTTCAAGTAGCGCAGCTTCACGCCGTCCCAGGAGTCTATGTCCGAATGGATTTCCAGATTGTGCAAGGCTTCTCGCGTCCGGTCGTAGGGGTAGTTAAAGATGGGGGAGGTTTGACCAAACGGCGCAACATGCCGCACGGGCAACATGTTTGCGCCGTAACGATGCAGATTGATACCTTCGGGTTTTGTGACGGCCTGGCTGGCTGCCGTACCGTTTTCGGCAAAACCGGCATCAAAAAACTTTAGCATCGGTATGTCCAGACCATCGAGCCAAACCACCGGTTCATCGACCTCAACGCTGCCTTGATGGCCGTGGTCATGCCATGTCCAGCTGGGGGTGATGATGAAGTCGCCCGGCAACATGCGTGTGCGTTCACCATCCACTGCGGTGTAAGCCCCATGGCCTTCAACAACAAAGCGAAGCGCACTTTGCGTATGGCGGTGGCTGGGCGCCACTTCACCCGGCATGATGAGTTGCAGGCCGGCATAAAGCGACTGCGTAATGCAGGACTGGCCTCTCAAAGCTGGATTTTCAAAAATCAGGACTCTACGCACCGCCTCTTCAGCGCTGATGAGCTGGCCAGACTGCATCAGGTAGGGAGATACCTCGCTGTACTTCCAGTGGGCTGCCACACAGGGCGTCTGGGGCGCTGGCGGAACGAGGGCATGCAGAACCTCCCACAGCGGGCTCATGCTGTGTTTGTCTATCGCATCGTAAAACGTCTTGCGCTCTTTTGCGTTGTGGGGGGGTGTCATGTATTGAAAGTTCAGAGATCAAAGGGTCACTCTGTCTTGATGTTGCGCATGGCAATGATGCCCTTCACGCTGGCGGTTTCGCTCTTAATGCGCCCAACCAAGCCTTCGGGTGACGTGCCCACTGCTTGCCAACCCTGATTGAAAAGCTTTTGGCGCGTGTCAGCATCGCGAATAATTTTGGAGACCTCGGCATTTAAACGCGTTTGCGCCGCCTTGGATAAATTGGCCGGGCCTACCAAAGCCGTCCAAACCTCCAGATTGAAGTTGCTAATTCCAGCATCGGCCAGCGGCGCAATTTCAGTCGCCAGTGGGCTGCGCCCGCTACTCAAGCCAATGGCTTTAAGCTTGCCCGCCCGGATTTGCGGCAGGGCAATACCCGGCGGTACCAGCGCCATTTGAATCTGACCGCCCAGCAAGGCCGTCACCACCTGCGGGTTGCCCTGATACGGTATGTGAACGGCCGTCATGTTCCCCGCCTTGGACTTGAGCAGTTCCATTCCCAAATGACCGACAGAGCCATTGCCGACAGATCCGTAGTTCCACTTGTCACCCCCATTACGCGCCGCATCAAAAAAGGCACTGCCAGAAGGCAGATTGGTGGGCGCAACCAATACAAGCGGCGCAGTGGTCAGCAGCGAGAGGGGCGTGAAATCTTTGGCCGGATCGTACGGCAGTTTTGGGTTCAACAACTTCGCAGACGTGAGGTTTCCATTGATCACAACGCCTAGCGTGTGATCGTCTGTGGCCTTGGCAATCTGGTCAGCAGCTATGTTGCCCGACGCGCCGGGTTTGTTTTCAATGATGACCGGCTGGCCAAGTACTCTTGACAAAGGCTCGGCCAGTGTGCGCGCCGCCATATCCGGTGTTGAGCCGCCGGGAAACCCTACCAAAATGCGCACTGGCTTGGTCGGCCAAACTGCAACAGGCTCTGATTTTTTGGATGCTTTCTGGGCTGTAGCGCCCATAGGAAAAAAACAAGCAGCTATGAATACTGTAGCAAAAATAAAATTGGCACGTGACATTTTTAACAAAATGACGGAGAGGGTCATAGCGTGATCTTTCAATGACAAAACGAATATTTGATCAGCTTTATGCAGCGGGTCGGCGCGTTTAGCCAAATAAGACTAATTAAGAACGGTTAAGAACGGTTAACACTAGTCAAATCCAAATAATAAGTATGCTTATCTATTTTATGCACAGTAAGCACCCTAGAACGGGAACTCCAGCGCCTGGCTCCTTTAAACTCGTTTGATGGCAAAAAGTTTTAATTTTGGCGAAGCACCTGGCCATTTGATTCGCAGGGCGCAACAACTGGCTGTTGCAATTTTCATGGAAGAAACATCGGGTCATGACGCGACGCCTGTGCAATTTGCCATCCTGAATGCTTTGATGGACGACCCGGGTGAAGACCAGATCACGCTTTCAAACCGGGTCGCATTTGACCCAGCCACTTTGGGCTCAGTGATTGGCCGAATCGAAGCCAAAGGATGGGTAACACGCCAAGCTGACCCCGGCGACAAGCGCCGCAAACTGCTTTGGATCACACGGGAAGGCGAGAAAGTTGCGCTTGGCATGAAGCGGGCTGTGAGGAAAGCACAGCAACGCATCCTCGCGCCGTTGGATGCAGATGAGCGCGTGCAGTTGTCAACCCTGCTGGCAAAACTCGTATCCACGCACGAAGATTTGGCTAGCTAGCTATCCATTCAGTCCGACTTTGCTAGCAAATTGAAGTGTTCAACGGTCGGGGGGGTTGCAAAAAACAAACCCACAATCGCTCGCCACTCCTCAAACGCAGGTGACTGGCGAAAGTCAACAGTATGGTTTTCAAGGGTTTCCCAAAAGATTTGCAAAAGGTAGCGTTCCGGGTTTTCAATACCTTTATTGACCTTATAGCCCTGAAAGCCTTTGGCATTTGAGATCACTTCATTGACACCGCGCTGAATAGCTTCGTCAAAGGCTGCCTGCTGGCCAGGGTGGATGCGGATATCGGCGAGTTCGAGAATCATTTTTGCTCCTGTTTAAAGTTTTAATATTGAGTAGAAGGCAGTTTCACCGTTAAGCCGTCCAGAGCAGAGCTTAATGTAATCTGGCAGCTCAGGCGGCTGTTGGGCTGGCGTGGTGCAGCAGTGAATGCCAGCATGGCGGCTTCTTCGGCATCCGGAGCGCCCAGTTGCGAGGCAAAGGGCTCGTCGACATAAACGTGGCATGTTGCACAGGTCATCAAGCCGCCACAATCTGCGGCAATGCCATCTACGTTTGCAGATGTTGCCGCTTCCATCAGGCTTTTTCCGATTTTGACTTCGATAGAAGTCGTCACATCGTTGTGCGCAGTGAAGTGGACTGAAATTGTTTTGTTCATGCTAGCAGCCTGTCGGGCTTAAGAATCGTCGGCTGCAAATCGACCGCAGCGGTCTATTTTTCGCCGTTTTCTTACCCAATATCCAGATATTGGGATGCG
>JAYVPR010000442.1:0-3530 GCA_043757245.1 Polaromonas sp.
GTTAACGGGGGCGATTTCACTCGGTTTCAGCACCACCGTGCAGCCTGCCACCATGGCAGGGGCTATCTTTAAAGTGATCTGGCTGAGCGGAAAGTTCCATGGCGTGATACAGCCGACCACGCCGATTGGCTCGCGCACGACGAGTGAGTTACCAACTTTTCTCTCCCACTCAAAGCTGCGCGCTACTTTGGCAAAGTTGCCCCAGTGCCAGACCGGGCCGCCCACCTGAATGGCTTTGGCCATTTTGAGCGGCATGCCGACTTCACGCGCAATGGCCATGGCCAACTCGTCTGATCTGGCTTTGATGCCAGCGGCCACCTTGTCGAGATAGGCAGCGCGGGTTTCAACAGGCAAACTGGACCAGCCGTCAAACGCTGCACGCGCAGCCATTACGGCTGTGTCGGCTTCCTTAGCGGTACCTGAGGGTACGCTGGCCATGACTTCTTCGGTGCTGCAGTCATGCACCGGCAAGGTCTCAAGGGACGTAGCTTTGACCCACTGGCCGTTGATGTAGTGGGATGAATAGGGGTTTGTAGTTGTCATATTCAGGGTGTAAATTAACGAAAAAAGAGGCAATCGTTCTCGGAATTGAAACGCTTAAAACTAGAATCAACTTCACATTTGGTTACTAAGAGCTTGATTTATATGTTGTTTTGCGTTGACTATGTCACGCTTACCCGGTTGCTATTTTGGCGGTGCCGTCTTAATCTAGCAGAAATATTGGTTTTAGTTCATATTCATTTTTCAAGATTTATGCGCTCATTGCTGCCCTCATTTAACATGCCGTCCTTTGCGCCTCAATTGAGAAGCAGCTTCATGGAACTGCTTGGCCGTACTGAGCCTACGCCGCAAGCACTGAACGCCCGTATAGAGGTCATTCGTGAACTCATGTTGCATGAGCTAGGCGATTATGGAGAAAAAAAATTCCCCGCCGTGACTCGCCGCGTGCGCCATGCCCCCGACGTTCAGGGTCTGTGGTACGCCCGCAGCGATGTGATGGCGATTTTGGCCAACACTTACGGCGAAGCCATTGCACGCGAGAAAATCGCCAACATCAGCGGTCGCTTTAACGGCCTGCTGCCCAAAAGCTTGACAAGCAAAATTCGCTTCAGCTCGCGCTGAACACTGCAGTCAGTTTTCAGTCCTCAGTGCTGGTCGCCCCAGACAATCAGCGCCTCATCCCCCTCTACTGCGAGCGTCACTTTGGCGCCCACGGGCAGCAACACCTTGGTTGGCACATGGCCAAATGGCAACCCCGTCAGCACACGTGCTTTGACCTGGCCTTGCAGGCGTTCAATAACTTTTGCCAAATTAAAGCCGCTGTCATAACCCGGAACCAGTTTGTAGTTGCTGAACTGGCCAAAAACAATCGCTTTTTGGCTAGCAAGCACACCTGCATGCAGCAGGTGCGTGAGGATGCGCTCGATACGGTAGGGGTGCTCGCCCACGTCCTCCAGGAACAAAATACCGCCCTTGACGACTGGCAGGTAGGGCGTGCCAATCAGAGACGCGATAACCGCCAGATTTCCACCCCAAAGGGTCGCATTTTGGATATGAAATTGGCCTGTATTCGCCTGTTTTCTGGCGCGACTAGCTACTGATTCAATAGCGTCAAGTAGCTTGGTTTTTGGCAGCTGCCAGCCTGCGCCTTCTCCTTGCCCGGTGATCAAATCGGCAAAACAGGCCTCCATAATGTCGTCAGGCGTGGATTCAGTCCCAAAGTCTTCGCCCAACGCCGGGCCTGCCCAGGTCACCGCCCCGGTTTTGGCAAGTAAAGCTATTTGTAGCGTGGTGAAGTCGCTCTGGCCCACAAACTTGCAGCCCTTTTCAATCGACTTGGCCAGCGCTTTGTAATTGATGGCGGGCAGGATGCGCGTCAAACCATAGCCGCCTCGGGTAATCAGCGCCACATCAGCCCCGCTGGCAGCAGCCCGGTGAATGGCTGCCAGGCGCGTTTCGTCATCTCCTGCAAAGCGCTGGTATTTGGCCAAGGCAGCCTCGTCGACTTCGACGTCATGGCCGAGCGCTTTGAGCCGCTTGATACCGCGCTTAAAGCTGGCCTTGTCACGTACCGCGCTGGAGGGGGAGTAAATATAGATGTGTTTTTTCACGGTTTAAGTATCGCATTGCGTGGCTTCGTGCTGATGATTTTTGGTCCTCTACCGCGCTAATTCACCTTGCCAAGGCCGCCTCGCCAGCCAATTTGGCCTTCAGCGCTGGCAGTGCCGCCAGCATGGCCGCCCGGCCAGCGTCGATGGCGCGTTGGCGGGACGTAAAGTCGGCGCTCTTCAAGCCCACCAGTGATGGCCGCACCACTACATCTGCCCCGGCCAGTTCGTACTGGTTGATGCTTTTACCCATGATGGCGAAAGTTTGCAGCAGGATTTGCAGTGTGCCGTCTGCCGTGTTGGCCTCGGGTGGGTTCGATATATCAACCGCTATCACCAGGTCTGCCCCCATTTGCCGGGCAAAGCGTACGGGTACGGGGGACACCAGCCCGCCATCGACGTATTCGCGCCCATTGATTTTGACGGGTACAAAAACCGCTGGCACAGCGCTGGATGCACGCACCGCTGCACCGGTATCACCTTTTTGAAACAGCACTGCATTACCGCTGCCCAAATCAGTCGCCACGATGCCCAGCGGGATCACCATGTTTTCCAGCAGTCGGCTAGAGACCAGCTCATTGACATAGCGCGCCAACGCATCGCCTCTGAACATGCCGCGCCCGATGATGGGCAGCATCCAGTCGGTAATTGCTACTTCTTCCATACTTAAGGCGGTTTGCTGCAGCTGTGCGCTGGTTTTGCCGCTGGCATAGAGCGCTGCTACCAGGCTGCCAGCGGACGTACCCACAACGAATTGCGGACGCAAGCCTGCTTCTTCCAGGACGGCAATTACCCCGACGTGTGCAAAGCCGCGTGCCGCGCCGCCGCCCAGCGCTAAACCGATCTTCAGATTTTTTTGCACTAATGGCGCCGTATTCACAGTCGGTGGTAATAGCTTGGTCGCGCAACCACTCAAAATGAATAACCCCACAAATAAACAGGCCCACGCAAAACAAATGAGAACTATTCGCGTTTGTATTAAGATAGGCTCATCATTAATTTTTAAGGTGGTTTGTTGTATGTTCAAAAAAGCTCCTTTTATCGCAGCCTTGACCTTTGCTACAGTGGCAAGTCTAAGCATTGTGGGTACCGCCAGCGCTCAAGACCAGGTGGTCAACCTGTATTCTGCCCGCCACTATCAAACGGATGAAGCGCTCTATGCCAACTTCACCAAAGCAACGGGCATCAAGGTCAACCGTGTTGATGCTGATGATGCAGGAATTTTGGCTCGACTTAAGGCAGAGGGCACGGCCTCGTCAGCGGATGTGATTTTGCTGGTAGATGCGGCGCGGCTGGTCAAGGGCGATACCGATGGGTTATTTTTACCCATCAAGTCTTCTGCGCTTGAAGCTGCCATTCCTTCGCCTCTTCGCGCCAAAGCCACACCAGATGGCACAACTTGGTTTGGTTTTTCAACCCGCG
>JAYVPR010000443.1:0-3524 GCA_043757245.1 Polaromonas sp.
GTACCGTGACGTTTGAAAACAAAGGCGGCGCTGCTGGTGCGCTGGGCCTGGCCCAGTTCGTCAACGGTTCCAAAGGTGACGGCAACGCACTGATGGTCATGGGCGCTGTCATGCTGGGCGGCATCATCACCGGAAAATCGCCCGTGAACTTGAGCCAGGCGACACCGATTGCCCGCCTGACCAGCGAGTACAACGTGTTTGTGTTACCTGCCAATTCGCCTTTCAAGTCTATGGCCGAGCTCATTGAGCAACTCAAAAAAGACCCCGGCAGCGTCAAATGGGGCGGCGGTTCGCGCGGCTCTACCGAGCACATTGCAGCGGCCATGATTGCCCGTCAAGTTGGTGTGGACCCGGCCAAGATCAACTATGTTGCTTTCCGGGGCGGCGGCGAGGCTACTGCGGCCATTCTGGGCGGCAACGTTACGGTGGGCGGCAGCGGCTACAGCGAGTTTGCTGAATACATTACCTCTGGCAAGATGAAGGCCATCGCCGTAACATCAGACACGCGTCTCAAAGGCGTGGCCGTGCCCACGTTGAAGGAGCAGGGTATCGACGTGATGATAGGCAACTGGCGCGGCGTGTATGGCGCTCCCGGCATCACGGCAGCCCAGCGTACTGAGCTGACCAACGTCGTCCTCAAAGCCATCAAAGACAAGAGCTGGCTGGATGCATCAGAGAAAAACAAGTGGACCACCGCCGTACTGACCGGCCCGGCATTTGACAAGTTTGTGGATGATGACTTTGCCAGCCTGCGCGCGACCATGGTCAAGTCCGGGATGATTTAAATTCTTTAAACCCCGCTCGCCCTGAGCTTGTCGATGGGTTTCTCTTTGTGAGACAGGCTTCGACAAGCTCAGCTCGAACGGACAAAGGGAGTTCAGGCCTAGCTGCGATCTTGAGCTCAGTCCAGCGTTAATAACCGGGTAAAAATATGACACAACAAAACCCCTTAACCCTGCAAACGTTTGTTGCTAGCGGTGTGCTGCTGATTGGCCTGGGCCTGGCTGCCGGTGCAGTCAGCATTCCGTCGGCAGCAGGTTACGGCGGGGTAGGGCCTAATTTTTTACCCTGGCTGGTATCTATTGCCTTGGTTGTTTGCGGCACCTTCATGGTGTGGGAGTCGCGCACTGGCGGCTTTCGCGCCATGGACGACTCTAGCGGTGTTTTGCCCTGCTGGTCAGGCTTTGCCTGGGTGTCGGCGGGCTTGCTGGCCAACGCGGCTTTGATCACCACCATCGGATTCATCTTCAGCTGTACCTTGTGTTTTGTGCTGGCGGTGCAGGGCTTGCGCCGCGCTGAAGGCAAGGCAGATTTACGACCCGTCAAGCTTTTCAAAGATACCCTCATTGGCATGGCCATTGCGGCGCCGGTGTACTGGATGTTCACCAAATTCCTGGCGATTAATTTGCCCGGCCTGACATCGACGGGCTGGCTTTAAGCCTGAAATCGTATGGATATCTTCGGTCAACTCATGCAGGGCTTTGCCACTGCTGCCACGCCAGTTAATTTGCTGTGGTGTTTTGTCGGCTGTGCGCTTGGCACGGCTGTGGGCGTGTTGCCCGGCATTGGCCCGGCCGTAGCGGTGGCGATGCTGCTGCCGATAACCGTCAAGGTTGAAGCCACAGCCTCGATGATTTTTTTCGCCGGCATTTACTACGGTGCCATGTACGGCGGCTCGACCACCTCGATTTTGCTCAACACACCGGGAGAAACGGCCAGCATGGTCACGGCGATGGAGGGCAACAAAATGGCCAAAAGCGGCCGCGCAGGCGCGGCTCTTGCCACGGCGGCGATCGGCTCGTTTGTGGCGGGCACGATCGCGACGGTGATCGTCACGCTGTTTGCACCCATCGTCGCCGATCAGGCCGTCAAACTCGGGCCCCCGGAGTACTTCATGCTGATGCTGCTGGCCTTTACCACCGTCAGTGCAGTGCTGGGCAAAAGTACGATACGCGGGCTGACGGCGCTATTTGTTGGCCTTGCTGCCGGCCTGGTTGGATTGGACCAAATTTCAGCCCAGGCGCGCTACACCGGCGGCGTGCCCGAGCTGCTCGACGGCATTGAAATCGTGCTGGTTGCAGTCGGCTTATTTGCAGTGGCTGAGGCGCTTTACGCCGTGCTGTACGAAGGCAAGCAAGTTGAAGCGCAAAACAAGCTCAGCAGGGTTCACATGACGGGCAAAGACTGGCGGCGCTCCTGGCCAGCCTGGCTGCGCGGCACGGCGATTGGCGTGCCGTTTGGCTGCATTCCTGCGGGCGGCACCGAGATACCGACATTTTTAAGCTATGCAACTGAAAAAAAGCTGGCCAAAGACAATTCAGAATTCGGCAACCAGGGTGCGATTGAAGGCGTGGCCGGTCCGGAGGCTGCCAACAACGCTACGGTCACGGCGGCGATGATTCCGCTGCTCACGCTGGGCATCCCGACGTCCAACACCACCGCCATTTTGCTCGGTGCATTTCAAAACTATGGCATTCAGCCTGGGCCGCAGTTGTTCACCACCTCATCGTCGCTGGTGTGGGCGCTGATAGCGTCGCTTTACATCGGCAACGTCATGCTGCTGGTGCTAAATTTGCCGCTGGTTGGTCTGTGGGTGAAATTGCTCAAAATCCCCAAACCGTATTTGTACGCCGGCATTTTGATTTTTGCCACGGTAGGTGTGTACGGCATGCGGCAAAGCGCGTTCGACTTGTTTTTGCTCTACGCCATTGGCGTGCTGGGTGTGGTGATGCGGCGCTTTGACTTTCCAACCGCACCCGTCATCGTCGGCATGATTTTGGGCCCTTTGGCCGAAGCACAACTGCGCAACGCCATGTCCATTGGCGAAGGCAGCGCGATGGTGTTTGTGCAGCGCCCGGTGTCGCTCATCCTGATCTTTGTGGTCGTCGCGGTGCTGGTGCTACCGCGTTTGGCCAGACGCTGGTCAGCGCGGACGAAAATGGCATGAAAACGGCAGTTCCCAGCCTTTTTTAGGTGTAATCATTGGGCTGTAGCCCAATGATTGCGGGGGTAAGAAGCTCCTGAATTGATAGTAAATCCAGTACTTCCTTCGCAACCCTGGCACCGGCTGACCGAAACCGCCGTGGGTTATTACAGTGGCAACGTCAGCCGCAATCCCAGCGTCCAGTTACGGCCGGGCGCGGGTTCGTAAAACTGGCTGGCCGCCTGGTTCACGATCACCGACCCCACATAACGCTTATCGGTCAGGTTGTCGATACGGCCATAAGCCGTTAGCAAAGCTGGGCCCACGGCCCAGCCCTGGCTGAGCTTGGCATTGAGCGTGGTGTAGCCCTCGGCAGATGCGCTGTTCACATCGTTGGCAAAAAGTTTGCCAGCGCTGGTGAGTTCAAGCCCGGCCCGGGTGCCCAGGCTGGTTCGTGGTTTGACGCCAACGAAGGACTGGCTGGACCAAAGCAGTTCCGAGAAGACAAAGCTCTGCGGGATACCGGGCAGCTTGTTGCCCGAGGCCACAACTGATGAGTTGTTCGCATAGGCCTGTGAGAACCTGGCATCAATCCATGAGC
>JAYVPR010000444.1:0-3520 GCA_043757245.1 Polaromonas sp.
GTTCAGCGGTTGGTTTTGAGAAACTGGAGAAATCCGGGATCTGAAAAAGCAGCAGGCGGCAAATCATCTGTCAGTAACGCAGCATCGACTTCCGCGACTTCTCGTGCGCGGTTGTCGTTTTGTACTGAATTGATTGCCAGCAATCCCAGTACCAACGCAATCAAGGGCATGACCGAGGCAATCCGACCCCACCAACCCAACCCGTCAGATGATCCCCAAGTCAGTGCCGCGCTATCACCCATGTTAACGAAGCTGCCAGCTGTTTGGGTTTTGGCGATTTTGCGCTTGGACACAGCTTGCGCCCGCGCGACGCGCAGTCGCTCAGAAATATCATGCGGCAAATTTGTCGCACCGTTTGACAGGTAAGCAGCCGCTTTAAGCGCAAAGCGGTCTTGCAGAATGTCGGCCTGATTTTGATTTGAATAAGTCATAGTGTTATACCTTTAGCACCCAGGGCTTTGCTGAGAGCGAGAACCGCTCGTGAACAGTGCGTTTTGACACTGCCCTCCGAACAACCCATCGCTAGTGCGGTCTCAGCCACGTCCATCTCCTCCCAGTAACGCATCAGGAAGGCTTCCCGTTGACGACCTGGCAAAAGCTGCACTGCTCCATCAATCTCATGCAATATTTGAGCCCGTTCTGTTGCATCTTGGGCGCTTTCAGTACCCTCTGAGTCAGTCAAAGCCTCTAAAGTTTCCAAAATATCGAAATCTCCGTCGGATCCGGCCGACTCGAAATCGCTCATGTTGGAGAAAAGCGCGTTGCGTGTCTTGCGCCGCCTGAACCAGTCCAGGGTGGTGTTGGACAGAATCCTTTGAAAGAGCATGGGTAGCTCGGCCAATGGCTTGTCGCCATAGCTGTGCGCAAGTTTCATCATGCTGTCCTGAACAATGTCCAGCGCAGCTTCTTCGTCCCGGGTGTGGTACACGCTTCGCTTGAAGGCGCGTCTTTCAACGCTTTTCAGGAAGTCAGAGAGTTCTCGTTCAGTTGCCAACGGTGTGGGGTTCCGGTTTGTCCAGGGCTGTAATTATGGTGTGCTTGCAGCGGAAATTATCGCATCACGGCTTGCAGTTTTATGTGCAACGCCTGACCATGCGGCAATTGCGCAACATCACAGTGTCATAATACGCATTGCAATTCAAACGGCAAACGGGTCATGACTCGGCAGATGATGGTTCTGTTTATGGTTTTGGTCTCAAGTCTTGACGCTGCTCCACAAGAGACAGCGAAAAGGCACCCAAGGTATTTCGTCAGAGAAATTCACAAAGGTTCATCATGGAAATTACAAAAGCGGAAATCGCTTCCGCAGCAGCAGCGTCTGCACAAACACCTTCAAACTCACAAGACCTGCGCGGCGCGGAAATCCTCGTCAAATCACTGCAGGCTGAAAACGTCAAGTACATCTGGGGCTACCCTGGCGGCGCGGTACTGCACATTTACGACGCGTTTTACAAGCAGGACACCATCCAGCATGTGCTGGTACGCCACGAGCAAGCTGCGGTACACGCGGCTGACGGCTACGCCCGTGCCACGGGGGATGTAGGCGTGGTGCTGGTCACGTCCGGCCCCGGCGTGACGAATGCCATTACTGGCATTGCAACCGCGTACATGGACAGCATCCCGATGGTCATCATCACTGGCCAGGTGCCTACGCACGCGATTGGCCTGGATGCCTTTCAGGAGTGTGACACCGTCGGAATCACGCGACCCATCGTCAAGCACAATTTTTTGGTGAAAGACGCCAAACACATTGCCGAGACGATGAAAAAAGCCTTTCACATTGCCCGCAGCGGCCGCCCCGGCCCAGTGGTGGTGGACATCCCGAAAGACGTATCCTTCAACAAAGTGCCCTACATGGGCTACCCCGCCACTGTTGAAATGCGCAGCTACAACCCGTCTCGCAAAGGCCACGGCGGGCAAATTCGCAAAGCGCTGCAATTGCTGATGACGGCCAAGCGACCTTACATCTACACAGGCGGCGGCGTGCTGCTGAGCAATGCCTCAGCCGAATTGCGCACGCTGGTCGACATGCTGGGTTACCCCTGCACCAACACGCTGATGGGCTTGGGCGCTTACCCGGCCAGCGACAGCAAATTTTTGGGCATGCTGGGTATGCACGGCACCTATGAAGCCAACAACGCCATGCAAAACTGCGATGTGCTGTTAGCGGTGGGTGCGCGTTTTGACGACCGCGTGATTGGCAACCCCAAGCATTTTGCGCAAAACGAACGCAAGATCATTCATATCGACATTGACCCGTCGAGCATTTCCAAACGCGTCAAAGTCGACATTCCTATCGTTGGCGATGTCAAAGACGTGCTGACCGAACTGATTGGCATGATTAAGGAATCAGGCCTCAAACCCGACGCCAATGCTTTGGGTGGGTGGTGGAGCACGATTGACGGTTGGCGCAAGCGTGACTGCATGAAATACAGCTTGGGCGACGGCAGCACCATCAAGCCGCAGTACGTGGTTGAAACGCTGTGGAACATGACCAAAGACGCAGACGCCTACATCACGTCAGACGTGGGTCAGCACCAGATGTGGGCGGCCCAGTATTACAAGTTCGACGAGCCGCGCCGCTGGATCAACTCAGGCGGCTTGGGAACCATGGGTGTCGGCCTGCCATACGCAATGGGCATCAAGCTGGCCAAGCCTGAATCAGAGGTGTTTTGCATCACCGGTGAGGGTTCAATTCAAATGTGCATTCAAGAGTTATCGACTTGTCTGCAATACAACACACCGGTCAAGATTGTGTCGCTGAACAACCGCTACCTCGGAATGGTGCGCCAGTGGCAAGAGTTTGATTACGAAGGCCGCTACAGCCACAGCTACATGGATGCGCTGCCCAATTTTGTGAAGTTGGCTGAGGCCTATGGCCATGTGGGCATGCTGATTGAAAAGCCCAGCGATGTGGAGCCTGCATTGCGTGAGGCGCGCAAGCTCAAGGATCGCACGGTGTTCATGGACTTTAGAACCGACCCCACAGAAAACGTTTTCCCAATGGTTCAGGCGGGTAAAGGCATCAATGAGATGATTTTGGGGGCTGAAGACCTCTGAAATACCTGAAAATTTCCTATTTTGGTTATCACTCTGGCCTTTAGCCCAATGAATACATGCGCAAGCAGCTATTTTTTTGATAGCTTTCATTTTTATTGATTATTTACTTTTAACTGACGAATCTATTGCCTGCCAAGCCTGCACATTACCGTGTGCAGGGTAGGGCAGACGAAATGAAGAGTCCCGACGTATGAAACACATCATTGCAGTTTTACTTGAGAACGAGCCCGGCGCGCTTTCCCGCGTGGTCGGTTTGTTCTCCGCCCGAGGCTACAACATTGAAAGCCTGACGGTTGCACCTACAGAAGACCCGACGCTATCGCGCATGACGATCCAAACCAGCGGGTCCGACGACGTAATTGAACAAATTACCAAGCATTTGAACCGTCTGATTGAAGTGGTGAAAGTCATCGATTTGACCGAAGGCGCTTACACCGAGCGCGAGCTGATGATGGTCAAA
>JAYVPR010000445.1:0-3520 GCA_043757245.1 Polaromonas sp.
TGCGGGCGATGTGTCTTACAAGGCGCTTGAAATGCACCAGGGTGCCGTCATATTCGGACAGTTAAGGCCAATCAGCCAGGAAGCTGAAGAAAAGCCCATTTTGAAGCTGGCCGCCAATAACGCCTAGGCACGTCAAACTTGCAGATGACACATTGCTGTTGTGGTTAGGCCTGTTGCGTTAATATGAATGATTGTTTCCAAGTCTGGAGTCCCCCATGAGTGCAGTTGCAGAAAATATTCAAACCCAAATGCCGGATCCGTTTGTCTTTACCGACAGCGCGGCCAGCAAAGTGGCGGAGTTGATTGCTGAAGAAGGCAACCCCGAGTTGAAGCTACGCGTGTTTGTGCAGGGCGGTGGCTGCTCAGGTTTCTCCTACGGTTTCACGTTTGACGAAATCACCAACGACGACGACACCACCATGACAAAAAATGGCGTGTCTTTGCTGATTGATGCCATGAGCTACCAGTACCTGGTGGGCGCTGAGATTGACTACAAAGACGATCTGGAAGGCGCGCAGTTTGTGATCAAAAACCCGAACGCAACCAGTACCTGCGGCTGCGGTTCGAGCTTTTCAGCTTAAGCCGGATAAATCGCACCCATCACCCGCAAACCGGCAGCGCCTGTCACGCTTGGCAGGTTGCCTGGCAGACGGTTGACACTTTGTCGCGCCAGCCAGGCAAACGCAGCCGCCTCAACTTGCAAAGGAGGCAAGCCATGGGCGCTGGAAGTGACAACTTTCAAAGACGGCAGCCCCACCTGCAAGCGCTGCATCAGGTAGTGGTTAAAAGCACCACCACCACAAACAATCAGTTCTTCGCTATTATTTAAATAGCTGTCCGCGCCTGCAACACATGCCTTTGCTGTGAATTCTGTCAATGTGTTTTGCACATCTACCGGGCTTTGACCCGTGAAAGGCGCTAGTTTTGCCGTGAGCCAGGTCAAACTGAACAAATCGCGGCCTGTGCTTTTCGGCGGTGGCATTGCCAAGTATGGCTCGTTGAGCAGGCTGGCCAGCAACGCCGGAATCACCTTGCCACCGGCCGCCCATTGACCACCCTCATCAAAGCGCTGGCCTGTGTGCTGCAAGCACCAGGCATCGATCAGCGCATTGCCAGGGCCGCAGTCGAAGCCCAAAACTGATCCGTTGGCTGGCAAGATACTCAGATTGGAAATACCACCGATATTCAGCACCAGCGTTGCCTGGTTCCGCTGGCCAAAGACGCTTTGGTGAAACGCAGGCACCAGCGGTGCGCCCTGACCACCTGCAGCCACGTCGCGGCTGCGAAAGTCTGCCACCACCTCAATGCCTGTGCGTTCAGCCAGCAGCGCCGGATTGTTAAGTTGTATGGTGTAGCCCTGCGCTGGTTGATGCCGCACGGTTTGGCCATGTGCGCCAATGGCTCGGATGTCTTTTGCTGCGAGCTTGGTTTGCTCAAGAAGCGATGTCACGACTGACGCGTACACCTCGGCCAACTGGTTGGCCGCCAGTGCGGCACGGTGCAGTTCGTTGCTAGAGGGCGAGTTGAGTGCCAGTAGTTCAGAGCGAAAGTCGCTTGAGAAGGCTTTCGTCGCACTGGCAAGAACGCGGAGTTCAGCGTTTGAAAAATCGACCAGAACGCCATCTGCACCATCGAGTGATGTACCCGACATCAGGCCGATGTACACATCACTCATAAGGGCACTCCTATAAATTCATTTTTCGGGCGAACTGCCGCGTTGCGCGGTGCTCGGAATCCTCATGCACACAAGTGCATTCCGGTGTCCTGCGCGACCCTCGCATGAGCCCAAAGGACGATGCGACATGCGCCTTGCACTTCATCCCGACAACGCAGTTGCAGTGACGACATAACTTGTACCCAAGTTATGTCGTCACTAAAATCTGAATTTTTAGAAGTGCCCGTGAGAACTATTCGGCGCGTGTTTGACCTATCGTGGCGGCAGCTTGCAGCTGCATGCCGACAACGCCAGCCAGTTGCTTGAAAATCGGTAATGCAGCCGTTGGCACGGGCACAGTCTCGCTCTGGCGGGCAATCGTCATCGGGTCTTGATGGATGCCATTGACGCGGAACTCAAAATGCAAGTGCGGGCCTGTCGCCCAACCAGTTGCGCCGACCAGACCAATTGTTTCGCCCTGATGGATACTTTGGCCAACTCGCACGTTGATTCTGCTCAGGTGTGCGTACACCGTTTCATGGCCGTTACGGTGCTTGATGAACACCACATTACCGAAACCGCCTTGCACGCCTGCAAATGACACGACACCGTCGCCCACCGTGCGCGCAGGAGTACCCGTAGGGGCAGCAAAGTCCGTGCCCAAATGCGCGCGCCACTTTTGCAAAATAGGGTGAAAGCGCATTGAAAACCCGCTGCTGACGCGTGAGAACTCCAGCGGTGAGCCCAAATAAGCGCGGCGCAGGCTTTTGCCGTCCAGTGTGTAGTAGCCGCCCTTGTAAGCTGCCCCCAGCGCGTCCTGGCCGGGCGGCTGAAACCACATCGCCTGATGCGCCTTACCAGCGTTGACAAATTCAGCCGACAGCACACGGCCTGTGCGCAATTGCTCGCCATCGGCCTCAAGCGTTTCATACACCACATTAAAGCGGTCGCCCTTGCGCAGCGCCCGGCGAAAGTCAATCTCGCTGGAGAACATTTCCGCGATTTGAACGGCAACCGCGTCCGGTATGCGCGCCTCGTCAGCAGCAGCAAACAGCGATGTTTGAATCGCTCCGCTGGCCAGCCGGGCATTGGCAATATAGGGTGCGGTTTCAATACGGGATGTGAAGTTGGAGCCATTGCGCTCGACAATTAGACGCTTGAACAGCGCGTCGTCGGCGGTCTGCCAGCGCGTGCTGAATTTACTCAGCGCTTGCGCGTCGTCGGCTTCAACCATGATGGTTTTTCCGGGGCGGCCCGCCAGTGCCAGCAGCGCATTGGCGTCCTTGCGCATGAACGCGGCAGCAGCAGGGTCGTCGATGTTCAGGCGTTTGAGCAGCGTGTCAAAGGTGTCATTGCTGCGGGTGCTGTCGGTACGAAAGAGTTTGAAGCGGTGGTCTGCCAGCGCATCAATCTGGGCTTGCAGGGGCAGCGTTTGCACCACTTCCAGTATCTGGCGTACAGGCAAGTCGGCGGCGTCAGGCGCCAAAGGCACAACGCCAAAAGCAGTAACGCCTGTGCCCAGTAACAGCGCGGCAAAGCTGCCCGTCACCCGTTTCGGATGGCGGCGCAGGCTGGCGGCGATGGAATTTAAAACGGCAATCGAATCAGCAAGCAGCAAAACATAGTTCCCAACATAAACGGCAAACGAATTTTTCAGGTGATTTGCAAGACACCTAAAATGGTGTTGTGTTGCAGGCAACGGATCAGTATAGCCGTCCCTAAACCGTCCGACATGTGAAAAACCCTTATGAATCAACCTCAAGTTACGAATTACCCCGTCACAGACCGTGTAAAGCATGCCTTAGCCGTCTCCTTGAGGGGCTGCGAGGAGCTGATTCCGCAGGACGACTGGCTCAAAAAGCTGGC
>JAYVPR010000446.1:0-3488 GCA_043757245.1 Polaromonas sp.
GTGAAGCCGAGGTGAATACGATTGTGTACGACTCGGTGGCGCGTTTTGACGGTTCGATTTCAGCCGAGCACGGGGTTGGCAGCCTAAAACTCGACAAGCTGGAGCACCACAAGTCACCAGTGGCCATGGGCATGATGCGAGCCATAAAGACCGCACTGGATCCACACAACACAATGAATCCGGGGCGGGTGCTGCGGGCATAATTTAAATCTGTTTGGTTTTTGCCGTCCAGCCCCTGTTTTTTTCTGCTTCCCTCTTTACCCATGACGAACCCCATCCGCTCTCAGTACGAAGACTTCATGCGCCACGTTAGTACCGATGGTGTTTTCAAAGCAGACCGCACCGGCACCGGCACCAAAAGCGTGTTTGGCTACCAGATGCGCTTTGACTTGAACGAAGGCTTTCCGCTGGTCACCACCAAAAAGGTTCACCTCAAATCCATCGTCCATGAATTGCTGTGGTTTTTGCAGGGGTCGAGCGACAACAACTGGCTTAAAGAGCGCGGCGTGACGATCTGGGACGAATGGGCGCGTGCAGATGGTGATTTGGGCCCCGTCTACGGTGTGCAGTGGCGCAGCTGGCCCACGCCAGACGGCGGGCACATTGACCAGATCACTGACGTGATCAACACCCTGAAAACCAACCCGGACTCGCGCCGCATCATCGTCAGCGCGTGGAATGTGGCGGACCTGAGCAAAATGGCGCTGATGCCTTGCCATGCTTTTTTTCAGTTTTACGTCGCTCCCGCCGCCGCGCCGGGGGACAAGGCCAAGCTCAGTTGTCAGCTCTACCAACGCAGCGCCGATATTTTTCTGGGTGTGCCGTTCAACATCGCCAGCTACGCGTTGCTCACCCACATGGTGGCGCAGCAGTGCGACCTGGATGTGGGCGACTTTATCTGGACGGGTGGCGATTGCCACATTTACAGCAATCACCTTGAGCAGGTAGCGCTGCAGCTCAGCCGCAAACCCATGCCCTACCCCACGCTGCATATCAAACGCAAACCAGCATCTGTCTTTGATTACGAATTTGACGATTTTGAGTTTATTAATTACCAGCATCACCCTGCCATCAAGGCACCGGTAGCAGTCTGATTCGTCGCCCCACGATGAACATCAACATGATTTTTGCACGCTCCGCCAACGGCGTGATTGGTAACAACAACGCCATGCCCTGGCATTTGCCTGAAGACCTGGCGCACTTCAAAAAGCTCACATTGGGTAGCCCAGTCATCATGGGCCGTAAGACTTGGGATTCATTGCCTGCCAAATTTCGTCCCCTGCCGGGCCGTACCAACGTCGTCGTCACGCGCCAGCCAGACTGGCAAGCTGCAGGCGCGCAAACCGCAGGCAGCCTGGATGATGCGCTGGCATTTTGCCAGGGCGCAAGTGATGTCTGGATCATCGGCGGCGCTCAAATATATGCGCAGGCAGAGCCACTGGCCAGCCGGATTGAGGTAACACACATCAACAAAACCTATGATGGCGATGCCTTTGCGCCTAAGCTTGGCAGCCAGTGGCAGCCCAGCCATCAGGAAGACCATGTATCTTCAAACGGATTGAATTTCAGTTTTATCACCTATACCAAACATTAACCAAACGAGAAGGAACTTGATATGTCAGGAGGCGGATTTCACGTACACGGGCCACACGATCACGAGCTTGAACACGCAGCGCAGGGTGGCCACGACAGCCATGAAAAGGGTGGTGGCATGATTGCGCAAATCGCCGTCATCACCGCCATCATTGCCACAGTTGGTGCCATCTTTTCTTACATGGGTGGTGCCACGCAAGCGAATGCGGGTTTGTATAAAAACAATGCAGCCATCAAGAAAACCGAGGCATCCAACCAGTGGAACTTCTTTCAAGCCAAAAGTACCAAACAATCGCTGGCCGAGGTCTCGCGCGACCTCACAACGGTGGTAGCCGATAAGACCAAGTACCAAGCCAAGATTGACCGCTACGAAAAAGAAAAAAACGAGATCAAAGCTGTAGCCGAAAAATTAGAAAAAGAATCTGCGACGTGGGACAAATCATCTGATGAGCAAATGCACCAGCACCACCGCTGGGCACAGGCAACCACTGTTTTGCAGGTGTCGATTGCGCTGGCAGCGATTGCACTGTTGACGCGCAAGAAGTGGCTTGAGTACGGCATGTTTGCGCTGGCCGGCGTTGGTGTAGTGGTTGGCGCGCTTGCTGCACTTCACATTTGACAGGGGCCTGCACAGGGGAAACCGGCCATGAACATCCAGCAACTCTTCGGCATCGACCTCCCCATCATCCAGGCACCCATGGCGGGTGTGCAAACAAGCGCCCTCGCCATAGCCGTTTCAAACGCGGGTGGCCTGGGTTCTCTGCCGTGTGCGATGTTGACACCCGAACTGATCCCGGCTGAGCTGGCAGCCATCCAGGTCGGCACAGCGCGGCCTTACAACATCAATTTTTTCTGTCATGTGCCGCCTGTGCCAGACCCTGCACGCGAAGCCCGGTGGCGTGCTGCACTGGCCCCGTATTACGCCGAGCTTGGGATTACCCCGGACGGCGCACCGACAGGCGGCGGACGCACGCCTTTCAGCCATGAGATTGCCGACATCATCGAGTCGTTCAGGCCGCCAGTGATCAGCTTTCATTTTGGCCTACCCCCACCGACATTGCTAAAGCGGGTCAAGTCCTGGGGCAGTAAGGTGTTGTCATCTGCCACTACAGTTGAAGAAGCGCGCTGGCTTGAGGCGCATGGTGCAGATGCCATCATTGCCCAGGGTCTTGAGGCGGGCGGACACCGCGGTATCTTCCTCAGCAATGACCTCAGTACGCAAATCGGCACCATGGCGCTGCTGCCTCAGGTCATTCGTGCCGTACGCATTCCCGTCATTGCGGCTGGCGGTATTGCTGACGCAAACAGCGTGAAGGCGGCTCTCGCGCTGGGCGCAGCGGGTGTGCAGGTGGGCACTGCCTACATGCTTTGCGATGAAGCAACGACCAGCACACTGCATCGCGCTGCCCTGAAAAGCTCACGCACAGAGCACACGGTGCTCACTAATTTAATCACTGGCCGCCCGGCCCGCGGAATACTCACGCGCCTGATGAAAGAGCTTGGCCCGTTCAGTGATGCGCCGCCGGCTTTTCCGCTGGCAACTGCCGCACTGGTACCCCTCAAAATAGCGGCTGAGAAGCTGGGTCGCGATGATTTTTCGACTTTGTGGTCAGGGCAAAATGCCAGCGGTTGCCGAGAAATACCCGCTGCCGAACTTACGCGGCTGCTGGCCGGAACCTAGCGCTCAAAACCCATGAAAATTGCAACTTGGAATGTCAATTCACTGGCGGTACGGCTGCCGCAAGTACTGGACTGGCTCGCCGCTAATCCGGTGGACGTGTTGTGCCTACAGGAGCCGAAGCTCCACGATGATAAATTTCCCGTCCATGAAATTGAAGCCGCAGGCTACACAAGTACATTTTTCGGCCAGAAGACTTACAACGGCGTAGCCACGC
>JAYVPR010000447.1:0-13017 GCA_043757245.1 Polaromonas sp.
ACCAGCGCTGAAGCCATGCGTACCGAAGGTAGGCTTAGCCCCCTCGTCTTGCCGCAGGCGCCGTCCTTGGTGGTTGCGGATGTGAAGCCTGTTACACACGACATTCCAGTGGTGGATGCGGGTACGCTATTGCTGATGCCTGAGCCAGTTGCTTTAGATCAAGCTAGTCAGGCTGAATCTGCCAGCGCCTCAAGTGACTCCGAAATCGACTTTGACTTTTCTGTGTTCGACGATGCACCTGCGCAGCTTGTAGCCATGTCCGTACCGTTGTCAGCAGTCATGCCCACAGCAGAGCTTGACATGCTCAATATTGAAGGCATTGACTTTGACAGCCTCTCAGCAATCTCGGTTGTACCAGCTGCGCCAAAAGTTGCTGTAAATGCTGCGACCGCAGAGCTTCTTGAAATGGAAGCTTTGCAAAAGCAGCTTGAAGAATTTGAAGCCCAGTCACTGATTGAGTCTGCTGATGCAGCTGAAGTATCTGATTCAGCGCGATTGCCTTTAAACGACGTCGATGTCGAGGGCATGTCGGCTACAGACTTTGAGGCTCAGTTTTTAACGCAGGTTCCAGCGCCGGAATCGTTAACTGAAGTCGTCACTGATTTTGAATTGTCTGAGCTGGAAATTGAATCAGTTGACATAAGGCAAGACATAGAGCCAGACTTTGAGTCATTGACGACTGAGGCTTTGGAGTTGTCTGACAGCATTGCCGCTGCTGACGATGAGCAAATCAAGCTGATTGGCGACTTGCGCATCGGGATTCCGCTTTACAACGTTTACCTGAATGAGGCCGATGAGTGGTCACGCCGGTTGCTGGCTGAAGTCTCTGAATGGGCCATAGAGCGCAGCCTTCCTGTCAGCGACTCTGTGGTTTCTTTTGCACACTCACTGGCAGGTAGCTCTGCCACCGTGGGTTTTAATTCGCTGTCAGAAATCGCCCGGGCACTGGAAGATGCACTTCAGCTTTCGCAGACGCATTATTCTGATGCGGTAGCTGCGCGGTACGCCGATGTTTTCGTCAACGCTGCTGAAGACATCAGGCGCTTGTTGCATCAGTTTGCGGCCGGTTTCCTCAAAGACGCTGACCCTGTTTTGTTGTCGCAGCTTCGTGCGCTAGAGTTTCCTGATGCGGAGCCAGAGTTCGCGTCTGCTTCTGCGGCTGCGGATTTTGCTCTGAATCTGGACTTCGCCGTCGCCGGCTTGCAACCGCAACTCTTCGCCGTTAATTTTGCAGCCACAACCGCAGCAGCGGCGACAGTTGCGGCGGTCGCTACCGTGTCTGCACTTCCTGTCATGGCTGCGTACCCTGCTCCCGCGTCCAGCACGGTTTCGGGTCTCCCGCTTGCCAGTGATGATGGGCAAGACGACGACATTGACGCGGTTGACGCGATGGATGCTGAACTGTTTCCGATTTTCGATGAAGAAGCCGCAGAGCTGATGCCCCAACTGGGCGGCGCGCTTCGGCAATGGTCGGCTCGGCCTGAAAATCTCGGTGCGCGCATGGAGGTCTTGCGCATCCTGCACACCCTTAAAGGCAGCGCACGGCTGGCTGGTGCGCTGCGCCTGGGTGAAATGGCTCACAAGGTTGAATCGGAAATCGAATTTTTGGGCACTGACGCCGCCGCAAGCCAAGATTTTGAGCCCTTGCTCAACCGCTTCGACGCTATGCAGCACGCGCTGGATGTGTTGCGCAAAGCTGATGCTGTGCAGAAATTACCGGTTTCCTTTGCCGCCCCTGCAAGCCCTGCGGTGGCGGCTCCAGCCAAAATAGACGCTACAGCCGATGTGCTGCCTACTGAAGCGCCAGTTGCGGTAACGTCAGCCGCCCGCGTTGCTACCGAGTCAGTCGTTGCCGGTGCGGCAATTGGCAAGTCTATGGTTCCCGCGCCGCAAATCATGGCCATGCAGCCATTGCGGCAAGCTGCAACAGCCTCGATTCGGGTGCGTTCGCAGTTGCTGGACCGCATGGTTAACCAGGCCGGTGAGGTCATGATTACCCGCTCACGCCTGGAAGTTGAACTCAACCAGCTTCGGGGCTCGCTGAGCGACATGAGCGACAACTTGAACCGCTTGCGACAGCACCTGCGTGATATTGAACTACAGGCAGAAACCCAGATGCAGTCGCGCCTGGCGCAGGCCAAGGAACTACAAGCTGGTTTTGATCCGCTGGAGTTTGACCGTTTCACCCGTGTACAGGAACTCACCCGCATGATGGCTGAGTCAGTGAACGACGTGGCGACGGTGCAGCGCACCTTGCAGCGCACGGTTGAGGCGACCGAAGACGATTTGGTCGCCCAGGCACGTCAAACCCGTGAGCTACAGCGCGACCTGCTCAAAACCCGAATGGTGGAGTTCGAAGGTATTTCTGACCGCCTGTACCGCGTGGTGCGTCTGGCGTCCAAAGAAACTGGTAAGCAGGTCAAACTGGAGTTACTCGGTGCCACGATTGAGATGGATCGCGGCATGCTGGACAGGATGACGCCCGCGTTCGAGCACTTGCTGCGCAACTGCGTAGCGCACGGTATTGAAAGCCCTGCGATTCGCAATGCCGCCGGCAAAGAAGCAGCAGGCTTGATCACGGTTGAATTGCGCCAGGAAGGCAATGACGTGTCGGTCGAATTTCGCGACGACGGTGCTGGCCTTGATGTGAAGCGGATTCGGGAAAAAGCCATCAGCTCGGGTTTGATCTCTGCCGACCAGCAACTGGACGATCAACAAGCCGCCAGCCTGATTTTCATGCCCGGTTTCACCACCGCCGAGCAAGTCACCGAGCTGTCGGGGCGCGGAATTGGCATGGATGTGGTCCGCTCTGAAGTCAACGCCGTGGGTGGCAGGATTGAAACCGCCACCACTTTCGGTCAGGGTACGCAGTTCAAGCTGGTGCTGCCGTTGACAACCGCTGTGACGCAGGTGGTGATGATCCGCAGCGGTAGCCTTACGGTGGGTGTGCCTGCCAACGTGGTTGAAACGGTTCGCCGCACAACCGCAAAAGATCTGCAGCAGGCTTACAACACCGGAACGCTGGATGTGGGCGGCGAGGCTGTGCCCTTCTTCTGGTCGGGTGCCTTGCTGCAAGCCTCTACCCAAAGCGCCGAAGTTCAAGGCAAAACCACGCCTGTGGTGGTGTTCCGAAGCGCGGGACAGCGCGTGGCTCTGCACGTAGACGAGGTGCTGGGTAACCAGGAGGTGGTTGTTAAAAACCTTGGGCCACAGCTGTCGCGCCTGCCGGGCTTGGCGGGCATGTCAGTATTGGCGTCAGGCGCAGTGGTGCTGATTTACAACCCGGTGGCGCTGGTTTCTGTTTATGGCGTTCAGGCGCGTGCCTTGAGCGGGGACAGTGCCGAGCCGCGTATGCTCGAAGCATCAGGCGGATATGCTCCAGCTGTGCTGCCAGCAGCCGTACCGCAAATTCCGCTGATCATGGTGGTCGATGACTCCATCACCGTGCGCCGCGTGACGCAACGCTTGTTGCAGCGGGAAGGTTACCGTGTTGTGCTGGCTGCCGATGGCCTGCAGGCGCTGGAGCGATTGCAGGAAGAGCGGCCTGCTGTTGTGTTGTCAGACATCGAAATGCCGCGCATGGATGGCTTTGATCTGGCTCGCAACATCCGTGGTGATGTCCGGCTGAAAGACTTGCCAATTGTCATGATCACCTCGCGCATCGCTGAAAAGCACCGTGAACACGCCAAAGAACTCGGCGTTGACCATTACCTGGGCAAACCGTACGCTGAAGAAGAGTTGATGAGATTGGTACGGCACTACTGCCGCGTCGAGGCAGTGGTTTAGTTGATTCCAGGCATTTTCTTGATGCTTTTTTGTAACTACTGAGCCCTCCTACTCCTTCCCCTTCCGGGGGAAGGTTGGGATGGGGGCACGCACGATGCGGGCAATTTTTCAGCACTTGCCCCCACCCCAGCCCTCCCCCGATAGGGGAGGGAGCAAGGCCAAGCACCTGCTGAGTAGTTACGTTTTTTTAGCATAAAAAAGCCTCTATCCCAATAAAATAATGGGGTAGCAGCTATAAATATAATAGCATTTGAGGGTGACCAAAAATCACGCTTTTTTCACCACCGCATAGCGCTGCAAAGTCTTGGTGCGTGCTTCGTCATGTTTCACGATTGGATAAGGGTAGGTCTTGCCCAATGCCACATCCGCAGCCATCAGTTCCAGCGGCGCAGCAAGCCAGGGCGCATGGATGGTTTTGTTTGACAGCTTGGTCAGCTCGGGCAGATACCTGCGGATGAATTTGCCATCAGCGTCAAACTTTTCGCTCTGGCTGGTCGGGTTGAAGATTCTGAAGTACGGTTGCGCATCACAGCCGCTGCTGGCCGCCCACTGCCAGCCGCCGTTGTTGGCTGACAGGTCAAAGTCGTTGAGGTGCTCTGCAAAATAGCGCTCGCCCCAGCGCCAGTCCAGCCCGAGGTCTTTGGTTAAAAAGCTGGCCACGACCATCCTCAAACGGTTGTGCATGTAGCCGGTCTGGTTGATTTGCGCCATGGCGGCATCGACCAGCGGGTAACCCGTGCGGCCTTCACACCAGGCAGCAAACAGGGTTTGGGCAGTATCGCCTTGTTCCCACTGTATTTTGTCGTATTCGGCTTTGAAGGCATCATGGGCCGCATGCGGAAAGTTGGCCAAAATCTGCGCATAAAAATCGCGCCAGATCAGTTCGCTCAGCCATACCGCAGCGCCTTCGCTACCGGTACGTTGTTGATCAAGCGCAGCATTCACCAAATGCCGTATCGACACCGTCCCAAAACGCAAATGCACGCCCAGATAGCTCGGCCCTTTGAGCGCAGGAAAGTTACGCGTTTGCCCATACTCAGCCATACGGCTTAAAAATTCGTCAAACAATTGCGCACCGCCGGTTGCACCGGTTGGTATTTTCAAGCTGTGCAGATTGGTTTTTTCAAAACCGATGGCATTCAGGCTGGGTACGCCTGGTCTGTGCTTTGCTGGCAACGCCGCCAGTGCGGCTGCATGACTGTCAATCGGGTACGGCTTTAAATAATACGCGTCGACCTTCTTAAGCCATGCATTTTTGTAGGGCGTGAATACGCTGTACGGCTTGCTGGCCAGTGTTAACACTTCGGTGCGCTCAAAAATCACATGGTCTTTGAAGGTGTGAAAAGCAGTGCCTTGTGCTTCCAGCAGAGCTTGTACCCTGGCATCCCGTGTCCGTGCCTGGGGTTCGTAGTCGTGGTTGGTGAACACCGCACTGGCTGCCAGTTGCTGGCTCAGCAGCGGTATCGCATCGCTGGCGACTGCCTGCAGCACGATCAAGCCAGCGCCTTTGATGTTGTGCTGAAGCGCCAGCAACGCCAGTTGTTCGTTCAGCTCGCTGATGGCTTCCCAAATGAACTCCACGCGCCTGTCCTGCCTGGGCAGGCTGTCCAGAATGTCGCGGTCAAATACAAAAACGCAATGCACCTGCTCGCACGACTTCAGGGCGTGGTGCAGCGCCGCGTTGTCAAAAGCCCGCAGGTCACGACGAAACCACATCAGGCCAACAGGGTATTTTTTTTGCATGGCTTTGATGGTATCGAATTAGGCGTGCAGAGCATGCCGGTAGCCGACAAACCCCGCAGTCGCGTAAAATCAAAGCATGAGCATGGAATCAAATTCGACGAACTTCACACACCACTTTTTGATCGCCATGCCCGGTCTGGAAGACGCGATGTTCTCCAAAAGTGTGATTTATATGTGTGAACATTCCGAGCGTGGGGCGCTTGGCCTGGTCATTAACAAACCCAGTGACATCAACCTGAAGAAATTATTCGCCAAGGTTGAGTTGCCTCTGCACCGTGAAGACCTGACGCAAGAACCAGTGTTTCAGGGCGGTCCGGTGCAAACCGAGCGCGGCTTTGTTCTCCATGAATCTGTCATGCCCGGCAATGGGGCTGTTTACGCCTCAACGATGACGATTCCTGGCGGGCTGGAGATGACGACCTCCAAGGATGTGCTGGAAGCACTCTCAACAGGCTACGGGCCGCGTAAGGTGTTCATATCGCTCGGCTATTCATCCTGGGGCCAAGGTCAGTTGGAATCTGAAATTTCTGACAACAGCTGGCTGACGGTTGAGGCTGACCCGACGCTGATTTTTGATACGCCCGTAGAGCAACGCTACGATAAGGCCCTGATGCTTCTTGGCCTGCAAAGCTGGATGTTGTCCCCTGAGGCGGGACACGCATGACAGTGAGCGCCAGCGCTCCTGTGGCCATTGGCCTGCAAACCTTTTTAGCTTTCGATTTTGGCATCAAACGCACGGGCGTTGCTACGGGTAACCGGCTCACCCGCACGGCAAGCCCACAACCGACGATTGCCGCAACCAAGGACCAGCGCCTGGATGCTGTGGCAGTGCGTGTTAAAGAATGGCAGCCTGATGCATTGGTCGTAGGTGTTCCATTTCACCCTGATGGCGCCGCACATGAGAACACAGCGCGGGCGCAAAAATTTGCCCGTCAGTTGAGAGCCAGGTTTTCTTTGCCAGTGTTTGAAGTCGATGAGCGCTACAGCACGACCGAGGCTATTTCAGGCGGTGCCAAAGATGCCGACGCTGCATCGGCCTGCATTATTCTTGAGCAGTTCTTAAGGAGTGTTCCCCATGAGTAGCCTGACCCTGGATGCCGAGGCACTGTACCGTGATTTACTCAAAGCCATGCAGTTGTTGATGGCCAATTACACCGAGCCGGTCCAACTGGTTGGCATTGCGTCGGGGGGCGTTTGGCTCGCAGAGCGTTTGCAATCTGACCTGAAGCTGCTTGGGAAAATTGGCACCTTGTCTTCAGCCATGCATCGTGATGATTTTGCCAAGCGTGGCCTGGCATCCAGCAGTCAAACGCAATTGCCGTTTGACGTGAACGGTGCGCATCTGGTGATCGTCGACGATGTGCTGTACACCGGCCGCACATTGCGCGCCGTCATCAACGAGCTGTTCGACTATGGCCGCCCGGCCAGCGTCAAGCTGGTGGTGCTGGTGGACAGGGGGGGGCGTGAATTGCCGATTCAGCCAGACATTGCCATTGCACGCGTGGCGCTGCCTGCGTCGCAAAGCCTGGCGCTGGCAAGATCCGACAGTGGTCATTTCGCCTTTCAAGTACAAGACAGATAAGTCAGTCAATGAGTCAGCAAATAAGTCAGCAAATAATAAGTCAGCAAATAAGGAGAACAAACGTGCTGTACAAGCGAAACCCGCAGCTCAATAAAAACGGTGAGTTGATTCATCTGCTGTCAACCGAGGGCTTGCCCAAAGCCACGTTGATGCACATCCTGGATACAGCTGCCAACTTTGTGTCCGTCAGCGACCGCGAGGTTAAAAAAGTGCCGCTGCTCCGCGGTAAAAGTGTTTTCAACCTGTTTTTTGAGAACTCCACCCGCACCCGAACTACTTTTGATATCGCCGCCACGCGGCTGTCTGCTGATGTGATCACGCTGGACATTGCCCGCTCGTCGGCGACCAAGGGCGAGTCGCTGCTGGATACCATCGCCAACTTAAGTGCGATGGCCGCTGATATTTTTGTCGTACGGCACAGTGAGTCGGGCGCGCCGTATTTGATAGCACAGCACGTCGCGCCGCACGTTCACGTTATCAATGCAGGTGATGGCCGCCATGCCCACCCAACCCAGGGGCTGCTGGACATGTACACCATCCGGCATTACAAAAAAGACTTTACCAACCTGACAGTAGCCATCGTGGGTGACGTGCTGCATTCGCGGGTGGCACGCTCTGACATCCACGCGCTCACCACACTCGGCTGCCCCGAGGTGCGCGTGGTCGGCCCGAAAACACTGGTACCCGGCGACATGGCGCAAATGGGTGTGCGGGTCTGCAACACGCTGGAAGAAGGCATCAAGGGCGCAGACGTCATCATCATGCTGCGGCTGCAAAACGAACGCATGACAGGCGCGTTACTGCCTTCGAGTCAGGAGTTTTTCAAGAGCTTTGGTCTGACCCCTGAAAAACTGAAACTCGCCAAACCCGATGCCATCGTTATGCACCCTGGCCCAATTAACCGGGGGGTTGAAATCGACTCGGCGGTTGTGGACGGTACGCAAAGTGTCATCTTGCCGCAGGTCACGTTCGGCATTGCGGTGCGTATGGCGGTGATGAGCATCGTGGCCGGGAGCACGTCATGAAAATACTGATTAAAAACGGCCGTGTGATCGACCCGGCGTCAAAATTTGACACTGTATGTGATGTCGCGATTGCAGGTGGCCGTATTGTTTCAATTGGGCAGGTCGCTTCTGATTTTGTAGCTAACAAGACAATAGATGCTTCGCAATGCATTGTTTGTCCCGGCCTGATTGATTTGTCAGCCCGCTTGCGCGAGCCTGGCTACGAGCATGAAGGCATGCTGGAAAGTGAGTTGGCCGCAGCGGTGGCAGGGGGCATTACCAGCCTGGTATGCCCGCCCGACACTGATCCTGTGCTTGATGAGCCAGGTCTGGTTGCAATGCTCAAGTTCCGCGCTGAAAAACTGCACCAGTCGCGCGTCTTTCCGTTGGGCGCGTTAACGCGTGGCCTGGTTGGCGAGGCATTGACCGAAATGGTCGAACTCACAGAATCCGGCTGTGTGGGTTTCAGCCAGGCTGAAGTTCCGCTGGCCAACACCCAGGTATTGATGCGTGCCATGCAGTACGCTGCCACCTTTGGCTACAGCGTTTGGCTGCGCCCACAAGAGTTGTACCTCGGCAAGGGTGTCGCAGCTAGTGGGGCTTTAGCCACGCGACTGGGCTTGGGGGGTGTACCCGTTGCTGCTGAAACGATAGCGCTGCACACCATTTTTGAACTGACGCGTGCAACCGGGGCGCGGGTGCATATTTGCCGCGTCAGCAGTGCAGCCGGTGTCGCGCTGGTGGCTCGCGCCAAAGCAGAAGGTTTGAGCGTGACTTGTGACGTCAGCATCAACAGCCTGCATTTGATCGATGCCGACATCGGTTACTTTGACAGCCGCATGCGGTTAGACCCACCGCTGCGCCAGCAACGCGACCGCGACGCGCTGCGCAGGGGTCTGCTGGACGGCACGATTGACGCGCTGGTGTCTGACCACACGCCAGTCGATGAGGACGCCAAAACGCTGCCTTTTGCCGAAGCCGAACCCGGTGCGACCGGGCTGGAGTTGTTGTTGTCGCTGGCCTTGAAGTGGGGTCATGACCAAGGTGATAAAGGACAAAGCGATCAGGGTAACAGTGGCCTGATGCGTGCCCTTGAGGTGCTGACCAGCGCTCCGGCGCGTGTGTTGGGTGCGTCGTTGGGCACACTGGCTTTAAGTGCCGGCCAATTGGTCAAAGGCGGTGTGGCCGATGTGTGTGTGTTTGACGCTGCAGCTGGCTGGACACCGGAACCTTCAGCGCTGCGCAGCCAGGGCAAGCACACGCCGTTTGTCAATCATCACCTGCCTGGAAAAGTGCGCTACACGCTGGTCGGCGGGCACATGGCTTTTGATGCTACGGCTTGATTTGAAGGTGACTGCTTGACTACCTTCACAGCAATTTTCAAACTGGCGCGTGCGCTGCTGCACATCCTGATCGGTTTCCTCACCATCTTGCTGGTGTTCCCGCGTTTGAGCCCTGAGCAGCGTCAGCTGCGCACACAGGTCTGGTCGCTGGCCATGCTGCGCTGCATTCGTATTCAATTGATCGTCAAAGGCAACCCGGCGCTCAATGGCCCCTTGCTGATGGTGGCCAACCACATGTCCTGGCTAGACATCACGGCTCTGCACGCGGCACGGTTTTGCCGCTTTGTATCAAAGGCTGACATTAAAAAATGGCCCTTCATTGGCAGGCTGGCCAGCGGTATTGGGACCTTGTTTATCGAGCGCGAATCCCGCCGCGACGCGATGCGTGTGGTGCACCACATGACACAGAGTTTGCGCTCGGGCGACGTGCTGGGCGTTTTCCCTGAGGGTACGACGAGTGACGGCGCAGGCTTACTACCGTTTCATGCCAATTTGGTTCAGGCTGCCATTGCCGCTGATGCGCCGATTCAACCCGTTGCGCTGCAATTCATCGACACCACCACAGGCCAGCGCAGCACGGCACCTTGCTACGTGGGCGACGACACGCTGGTAGAGTCGGTTTGGCGGACGTTGACGACACCCAATATTGCCGTGGTGATCAACTTTGGTGAGCCGCAATTTGCTCAGGGGCGTGACAGGCGAGCCTGGGCGCTGGCGCTGCAGCAAGCAGTCGCTGAGTTGCGCGCTTAGCTGCAATGCTGTTCATTTAAGACCGTTCGCCCTGAGCTTGTCGAAGGGTTGCCAGCAGAGCGCCAGGCTTCGACCCTTCGACAAGCTCAGGACGAACGGTTTTGGGTTTAAATGAACAGCATTGCGCTTAGTCACCGAGCAAAAATAACTTGAACATTGTCCAAGTTATTCTTTCCCGGCTCCTTAGCTGACGACAGCCTCACGCGGGAAGGTCACCACGTGGTCCACCTCGGCGCGTATGCCAATCCATTCACCCAGCGCATGGTCGTGGTGTGACGGCACATGGGCCACCACCGTCTCACCCGTGGCCAGTTGCAGTGTGTATAAAAATTCAGATCCGCGAAACGCCTTGCGCACAATTTGTGCTTTGACGGGCGCGTTATCGTCATGCACGATGTCATCGGCGCGCAACAGTACATCGCACAAGCCGCCAGGGTAAGCGCTGGGCACGGGGCACTCCTGCAAATCGGTCAAGTCACCCAGCGCGGTGCTGACCACCACGCCACCCGCACGCTGCTCAATATGTGCAGGCGCAAAAACACCGTGACCAATAAAGTCTGCTACAAACCGCGTAGCAGGGCGGTGGTACAGCGCATAGGCTTCGTCCCACTGGTGCAGTTTGCCGCGTTCCATCACGCCAATTCGGTCGCCAATCGCAAAGGCCTCCAGTTGGTCATGCGTGACGAACAACGCCGTAGCGCCTGCGGTTTTCAATATGCCGCGCACTTCATGGGCCAAACGCTCACGCAGATCCACATCCAGATTTGAAAACGGTTCATCCAGCAATAACAGGCGCGGGCTGGGCGCTATGGCCCGTGCCAGTGCCACACGTTGCTGCTGACCGCCAGACAGCTCATGCGGAAAGCGCTTGCCTGCGCTTGGCAACCCTACCAGTTCCAGCACTTCAGCCACCCGGTGTGTGCGCGCTTTCGACGGCAGATGTGCAATGCCAAAGGCTACATTGCCCGCCACATCAAGGTGCGGGAACAGCGCGTAGTCCTGAAACACCATACCCAAATGGCGCTGCTCGGCAGGGATGTGTACGTCAGCACTGCTGATGACTTGCGAGCCCAGTGTGATGCTGCCGCTGCTGGCGTTTTCCAGCCCGGCCACGGCCCGCAACAGGGTGGTTTTACCGCAGCCTGACGAGCCAATCAGTACGCCAATTTCGCCCGCCTGCAGGCTGAAAGACACGCCATCGACCGCCGCCGTGACGCTGCCTGCGTAATGCACGACCAAATTGGAGATTTGCAAAAACATAGCTAAAGATTGTAGATGCTTACAATTCTCATTTGCATTGTGAATGGATTTTCAATCTGCTGGGTATGCGTCGATTTTCATTTTTCTCTTTGTTGATGTTTCTTCTGGTCGGCGCGCTCATGCTTCCGGTGCTCAGCGTGGCCATGTCCTGGCTGCAATTTGACAGCGCCGCCAGCGCCATCTTGCGCGAGATGGCACAAACCGTTTTGCCCGACTACGCACTGACGTCGCTGCTGCTTTGTTTGAGCGTGGCGCTTGGCGTAGCCGTCGTGGGCATGGCCACGGCCAGCGCCGTCACCTTGTTTGACTTTCCGGGGCGGCGGGTTTTTGAATGGGCGCTGCTGCTGCCGCTGGCCATGCCGGCTTATGTGGTGGCCTATGCCTATACAGACTTTTTGCAGTACGCAGGGCCACTGCAAACCTGGTTGCGTGCTTCATTTGGATTGCAGGGCCGTTTGCTGCCTGAGGTGCGCAGCCTGGGTGGCGCAGTGCTTGTGTTTACTGCGGCGCTGTACCCGTATGTGTATTTGCTGGCGCGTACAGCCTTGGCCGAACGCGCCGTACACATGATGGAAGCCGCCCGCCTGCTGGGTGCGCCCCTGTCACGCCGGATTCGCCAGGTGGCTTTGCCGCTGGCCCGCCCGGCAGTTGCTGCGGGTGTGGCACTGGCGCTGATGGAAACACTGGCCGACTACGGCGTGGCCAGCTACTTCGGCATTCAAACTTTTACTACTGGTATTTACAAAGCCTGGCTGGCGATGGACAACCGCATGGCCGCCGCCCAACTGGCGACTTTGCTACTACTAGTGGTCGCGGTTCTCTTGAAAATTGAGCACGCTGCACAAAAACGCATGCGCTTTGTCAGTAGCAAGCGTGGCGCAGCGGGCGCTGCTGATGCACTGCCGACCCGCCTGCACGGCCAGCGCGCCGCAGTAGCCTGGCTGGTGTGTGCCGTGCCTATTGCACTTGGTTTTGTGCTGCCGGTGCTGTTCATGCTGCGCCCGCTGGTGCAAGGCTGGGGTACGCTGCCCTGGTCGCAATTTGGCGGCTGGGCGTTAAGCAGCCTGTGGCTTGCGGGTTTGAGTGCTGCGCTGGCTACTGCGCTGGCCTTGTCGCTGGCATTTGCGGTACGCAGCCAGCCGTCACCCGTGACGCGCGGGGCAGCGCAATTGGCCAGCCTGGGCTACGCCGTACCGGGCGCCGTGATTGTGGTGGGCCTCTTGACGCCGGTTGGCTGGCTGCAAAGTACGGCGCCTGATCTCAAGGCGGGCTACTGGGTCACAGCCACGGTGCTTGGCATTGTGTGGGCGTATCTGGTGAGGTTCAGCGCGGTTGCCTTGCAGTCAGTGCAAAGCGGTTACACCCGAATCCCGGCCAGCCTGGACGACAGCGCTCGCATGTTGGGTACCACCGGGCTGGGGTTGTTCAAGCGTGTGCATTGGCCGCTGCTAAAACGCTCGGTGGCAGTAGCGGCGCTCCTGGTGTTTGTTGACGTGATGAAGGAACTCCCCGCCACCCTTGTACTGCGCCCCTTCAACAGCGACACCCT
>JAYVPR010000448.1:0-3479 GCA_043757245.1 Polaromonas sp.
CATTTTGGGTTGTATCGCAAAGGCCCGGGCAATGCCGACGCGTTGCTTCATGCCGCCTGATAACTGTGCTGGTTTTTTGTCGATGGCGGGCATCAAACCAACCATGGCAACAAACTTTTCAACATGCGCATTCACCTCAACCTTGGACCAATCCGGCCAGCGCGACACCACGGCAAAGGCAATGTTGCTGCGCACCGTCAGCCACGGCATCAGCGCGTGGCTTTGAAACACCACGCCGCGCTCCAGGCTGGGGCCTGATATTTCGCGGTTGTCCATGAAGCAGTTGCCCGATGTCGCGGTGTCCAGCCCTGCCAGCACATTAAGTACCGTGGTTTTGCCGCAGCCTGAATGACCAATGATGCAAACGAATTCGCCTTTGGCTATGTCAAAACTCACATCGGCGAAAACGGGTTTGCTGGCAACGAAAGCCTTGCTTAAATTTTCAATTTTGAGAAAACCGTGTGTCGGCGTACTCGCCATGCTTGGAGCAACTTCATTCAACATAGGTCACCATTTTCTGCAGTTGCGCAAAAGACAAGTCAAGCAGCATGCCAACAATGCCAATCACCAAGATTGCAAAAATCACATTGGTCAATGACAAGTTGTTCCATTCGTTCCAGACAAAGTAGCCAATGCCAGTGCCACCAACCAGCATTTCAGCAGCCACAATCACCAGCCAGGCAATGCCCATCGAGATGCGCATGCCGGTAAATATCGTTGGTGCGGCAGCTGGAAGAATGACCAAAAACGCCTTGCGCAGTTGACTGACTTCCAGCGTGGCGGCCACGTTCAGCCACTCACGCTTGACGGCGGACACGCCAAACGCCGTGTTGATCAGCATCGGCCAGACCGAGCAGATAAAAATCACAAAAATGCCACTGATGGACGAGTCCTTGATGGTGTAAAGCGCCAGCGGCATCCACGCCAACGGCGAGATCGGCTTGAGCACCTGAATGAACGGATCAAACGCGCGCCTGAGCAGTGGCGACATACCGATCACAAACCCCAACGGAATCGCCACCAGCATGGCGAGCAAAAAGCCCAGTCCGACCCTGGCCAAAGAATGGCCCAGCTGGATCAAAATGCCCTTATCGTTTGGCCCGTTGTCATAGATTGGGTTCGACACCTGCTTCCAGATGGCGGCACCCATTTGGCCGAGCGTTGGAAAGCCGGTGGTCTTGGTGCTGCCCACCTCTTTACCCATCATCTTCTGGTATTCGATCTGCTCGGCTGTCATACCTGCTGTGCTGGTTGACGGCGGCGTGCCCGACGACTGTGTAGCCAAAAACCAGATGCCCAGGAAAGACAAAAAGATAAGCAGCGAGACCAGCCCCGCTTTCATGTTCAGTGATTTCATAAACGCTTTGCTTAGCCCATTTTGTTGATCGCAAAGCTCTTGACGTACTCATCCGGTTTGGCCGGATCAAATTCCTTGCCCATCACTTTGAATTTTTTGTACGCACCTTCTGGCGGGTTAAAGCCCGCCAGCTTCATCTGCTTTTTGGCATCGGTCAGCAAGAATACTTTTTCAGCGATTTGTTTGTAGTTCACATCGCCCTTCACATAGCCCCAGCGCTTCATTTGAGTCAGCATCCACACCGCCATCGACTGCCATGGCACCGGGTCGAAGTTGGCGCGGTCTGGCACGTTTTTGATGTTACCCAAGCCGTCGGCAAACTTGCCTGTTAGGACCTGGGTCAATACCGCCTCGGGCTGGTTCAGGTACTGGGCGGGCGCAATCATTTTGGCGATCAGCTCGCGGTCTTTGGGTTGGCTGGCCATGAAAGACGCGCCCAACACCGCGCGGTACAGCGCAGCAAAGGTGTTGGGGTTTTGCTTGATGAACTCGTCTGACACGCCGAATGCGCAGCAAGGGTGACCGTCCCAAATTTCCTTGCTCAAAATATGGATGAAGCCCACCTCGTCATACACCGCACGCTGGTTGAACGGATCAGGGCCCAGGAAGCCGTCGATGTTGCCAGCTCGCAAGTTGGCCACCATTTCAGCTGGCGGCAGCACCCGCAACTGCACATCGGTGTCGGGGTTCAAGCCAGCCTCGGCCAGGTAGTAGCGCAGCAAAAAGTTATGCATGCTGTACTCAAACGGGATGGCAAACTTCATGCCCTTCCAGCCCTTGGGGTCGCGGTTGCCCTTGTGCTTGATGTGCAGCGTGATGGCCTGGCCGTTGGTGTTTTGAATCGTCGCCACATTCATGTTGACCTGGGTGGAACCCAGACCCATCGTCATGGCCAATGGCATGGGCGACAAGAAGTGCGATGCGTCATGCTCCTTGTTGATCATCTTGTCACGTATCAGCGCCCAGCCAGCGGTTTTATTAAGCTGAACATTCAGGCCTTCTTTTTTGTAAAAACCCAGCGGGTCAGCCATGATGAGCGGCGATGCGCAGGTGATGGGGATGAAACCGAGTTTCAGGTCTTTCTTTTCCAGCGGGCCTTTGTCCTGTGCCATCGCCTCTAGTGCGCCCAAGGGAAACAGCGATGCAATTGCCGCGCGTGCGGTGCTGGCACCAACGGCTTTTAAAAAACCGCGCCGCACACTGTCAACCGGGAACAATGCTTTGACCATGGTCGCTTCCATAAAGCTTTGCGACAGGGATTGTTCAGTTTGCACGGCGGCATGTTCGCCCGGTGCGTGGTCCTGGCCGCAGGCGCAGCGCAGCATCAGCGGTCGGTCGGCATCAAAAGCATCAAACTGGTTGGACATGGCGTACCCTTTAAAAAAAGATACGGGTACTTAGCAAGGGCTAGGCCTGAATCGAAGTTCTTGATGATTGCAGTGCAACATCACGGCACAGTCGTGGATGCTGCGTAGTGCCAGCCCTACAAATAAGCCTCAGATACCAAGTTTTGCGTGCTGCTGCGCATATAGCGCCAGTTCCACATCGTTGCGGGTAGCGGTTTTTTCCAGTATGCGGGCGCGGTAGGTGCTGACGGTGTTGCCTGCCAGCTCTAGCTGCGCACCAATTTCGCTCACTGACTTGCCCGCCGTCAGCAGCCGGTAAACCTGATATTCACGATGCGACAGTGCGTCCAGACCCTGCTTGCCGCTGGTTTGAGCCATTGCACTGGCAAGCGCCTCGGCTGTCGCGCTGCTCACATACATGCCGCCGGCGGCCACCTTGCGCACGGCGGCAATCATGTCGTCCGGGTTGGCGCTTTTGTTCAGGTAGCCTGACGCACCTAGCTTGATGCAGCGCACCGCGTATTGCTTTTCGGGGTAGGTGCTCAGCATCAGGACGGGTAACTGCGGCCAGCTCTTTTTCAGGGCTTGCAATACATCCATGCCGTCACGGCCCGGCAGGGCAATGTCCAGCAGCACGGCGTGCAAGCCGTTGTGGCCTTCGAGTAAGTCAACTGTGATCAAGACGCTTGGGCCGGTATCTGCCTCGGCCACCACTTCCATCTCTGGTGCATCGGCCAGCACCTGTTTGATGCCTTCACGCACGATGCGGTGGTCGT
>JAYVPR010000449.1:0-3479 GCA_043757245.1 Polaromonas sp.
CTGTAATCATGGCGTTGATCGTCTGGGGGCTGCTATGAACGCAATCAGTCACACCACCAACGACCTTGATTTTGCTACTGGCCAGCGGCCTGGTAAAGCCATCGCCACACAAATTGCAGAGCTTGCCCTGGCAGGCCATGCGGTGCATAAATTAGAGTGTGGTGATTTTCTGGTTTGCAAATATGGTTACAGCCACTACGCGCAAGACTTTGAAGCGCTACAGGCGTTTGCGCGCAAGCTGGGGGTGAGCAAATGAGCAACCCCGAAAGAGAATTTCAATCAGCTATTGCAGCGGCGGGACTGACACCACCAGACACGATTGAGCCGGGGCGTATCCACCGTTTTCCCGGCGCTGGCAAAGGCCGTGGCAATACGGCGGGGCGCTGTTTTATGTTTCCCGATATGCGCGGTGGCTGGTATGAGGATTACGCCAACGGTGCAGGGCAAATCAACTGGCAGGCCAACGGCAGCAAGCCCTACAGCCAAGCTGAAAGACTGGCGAATATTGAGCGCAGCAAGGCCGCGAATGAGGCCTACAGGGCAGAGAAAGACCAAGCCCATGCGGTAGCTGCTGTAGAGGCTGAAAAGCGCTTTAACTCAGCCGTCAACTGCACTCAGCACGCCTACCTGACGGCTAAAGGCGTGCAAGCCTATAAATTGAAAGTGGAGACCGACGGCACGCTGCTAGTGCCCATGCGCGACGATGGCAAGCTGTGGAATATCGAGCGTATCAACCCCAACGACTTCAAAGACAAGCGCGGTTTGAATGGCGGTCGGCGCAAGGGGCTTTATCACGTCATTGGTGGCAAGCCCATAGACACGCTGCTGATCGCGTCAGGTTATTCCACCTCAGCAAGCTGCTACGAGGCCACCGGTATAACGACCGTTGTGGCCTTCAACGACAGCAACATCCCCGCTGTGGCCAAAGCAATGCGGCTTAAATTCCAGAGCCTGAAAATCATTATTTGCGGTGATGATGATTCTCAAAACACCGTCAACTCAGGTTTGAAATATTCGACTGAAGCGGCTACAGCAATCGGCGGTTTTTTGGCAGTGCCTGACTTTGTGGCTGATAGGCCGGACAAGGCAACGGACTTTAACGACCTGCACCAATTGGTCGGGGCTGATGCGGTGAAGCGCTGCATTGAAGCTGCTACGCTAGTAATAGCAGATGGTGCAATAGATACGGGGGCTACAGGTAAAAATGACGTATGGCCGGAGCTGCAACCGCTGATCACGCGGCTTGATGCAGAGGCATATCCCCTGGACGCATTGCCTGCGGCGGTACGGTGCGCAGTAGAGGAAGTGGCTGGGTTTGTAAAAGCCCCGATACCGCTTATTGCATCGTCTGCGCTGGCAGCGCTATCGCTGGCGATTCAAGCCCATACCGACGTAGAGCGCGCTGAAAAGTTGACCGGGCCTACAGGTTTGTTTCTGCTGGCCATTGCAGATAGTGGCGAACGCAAGTCAACGTGTGACAGCTTTTTTACCCGCGCCATTCAAGACTATCAGGCACGCGAGCAAGAGGCAGCCAAGCCGCTCATGACCGCCTACAAATCAGATATGGAGGTATGGGAAGCGCAGCGCAGCGGCTTGAAGGAAAAGATCAAGTCATTGGCCAAAGAGAGCAAACCCAGCTCGGTACAGGTGCAGCAATTACACGAGCTGGACAGCAACAAGCCCATACCGCCACGCATACCAAAATTGATTTATGGCGATGCGACACCAGAGGCGCTAACGTACTCGCTGGCAAAACAATGGCCGTCTGGTGGCGTTATCAGTAGCGAGGCTGGTAGCGTTTTCGGTGGCCATGGCATGGGCAGTGAGTCAGTCATGCGCAACCTGGCAGCATTAAATCAGCTATGGGACGGCGCGACCCTGCCTGTAGAGCGCAGATCATCCGAGAGTTTCACGGTACGCGGTGCTCGGCTGACGATGGCGCTACAGGTACAGGAAGCCACAATCCGGGCTTTTTTTGCCAACACCAAAGGACTGGCACGGGGCACTGGCTTTTTAGCTCGGTTTTTAGTGTCGTGGCCTGAATCTACTCAAGGCACACGTCAGTTCACTGAAGCCCCGGAAAACTGGCCAGCACTGGCAAACTTTAATGATCGACTGACGCGCATCTTGAACCGCGCTGCACCGATAGATGACGACGGCGCATTAACCCCGGCGATGCTGACACTTGCCCCCGACGCAAAAGCGGCTTGGGTGCAGTTTCATGATGCGATTGAGTCAGAGCTATCCACCGGGCGCGAGCTGTACGACGTGCGCGACGTGGCCAGCAAGACGGCAGACAACGCGGCGCGGCTGGCAGCGCTATTCCATACGTTTACGGGCAGCATTGGGCCGATTGACATAGAGGCGATGGAATCAGCGGCGCGGGTGACGGCTTGGCACTTGTCCGAGGCACGGCGGTTTCTGGGTGAATTGGCCATGCCAGCCGAACTGGCAAACCCAGCGCGGCTTGAAGCCTGGATGCTTGACTACTGCAAGCGCGAGAACACCGACAAAGTACCGACGCGAGCCATTCAACAATATGGGCCGGGCGGTTTGCGCGAGAAAGAGACTTTCACCAAAGCAGTGGCGGAGTTGGCCGAGCTGGGCCGGGCGCGCTCAGTGCAGGACGGCAAGAAAAGAACGGTGCAGATCAACCCGGCGCTACTGACGGCGAGGGCTGTATGAGCTTGGCAAACCTGATCAAGCGCGGCGGTTTGCGCGGGTTTGCTACTGCTACACCTGCTACACCTGCTACACCTGCTACACATAGCCCCTTTAAGCCCCCAACTGTAGCAACTGTAGCAACTGTAGCAGTAGCAAATAGCCCAAAGCAGGCAGCGAATGACGCAACCGAGGCTGTAGCTGGACTGGCGCTACCAGACTGGCGCGAGCTGGATCAAGCGTATCAAGCGCATCACTTTGGTTGCCGAACTTGCATAGCGGCAGGCCGGGGCGAGCAGTACGGCATGCGCTGCGCTGTGGGGCTGGTGCTGTGGAATGACTACACAACTCACCGGGGCAGACGCGACAAATAATCTTGAAGCCGACGAGCTTTTTCTAGGGGCGCACCCGGTGCACCCCTAGCAGCCTGTCGAACTCGGGGGGCTTGCCTAAGAGGCGCATGCCCCCCCCATTAAGGTACTTCTAGAACAATCTGTAGCTAGGGGTAATTCGAACCACGTAACCGCGTTAGTGTGTACTAACTTAAAAAGGTAAACAATGAGCGATAAAAAGCTGTCTCAGAATGCAATTGGCCGCATGCTTGGCTTGTCTCCAGCCTCCATGACGAAGCTCAAAAAACAGGGATGCCCCATGGATTCCGTGGAATCAGCGCAGGCATGGAGAGAGGCACGCCAAAACGTCGCAGCTCGAAAGCCTGTACCTGTTGCCACCCCCAGACCTCCAGCGGCCATGCATGAAAGCGGCCAGCACCATCATGGCGTAAGTGGCGAAGACCACCAAGCCGCCCGTACACGCCG
>JAYVPR010000450.1:0-3466 GCA_043757245.1 Polaromonas sp.
ACCAGCGGCTGACCCAGAACATCTTTCAGGCCAAGGTCTTTTTTTTGCGCCAGTTCACCTTGCGCAGGCATGGCCAGCACCAGCTTTTCATCGGCGATGCGCTGGACGACCAGGCCCGGCGGCGCAAAATCGGGCGAATGTAGCATGAAGCCCGCGTCAATCTCGCCGCGCTCAAAAGCTTGTAACTGCACATCGCCAGTGGCCTCAATCAGCTCAAGGTCAACACGCGGGTACTGTTCACGAAAGGTCCGTACCCAGCGCGGCAGCAGGTCAAACCCGACGGTCGACACAAACGCCAGACGCAGGCGCCCGACCTCGCCATCTGCACTTGCCCGGCCATACGCAGGCAAGGCCTGCGCCCGAGCCAGCAGGTCACGTGCCTGCGGCAGCAGCGCAGCGCCGGCGGCGGTCATTTTCACACTGCGTTTGGTGCGATCAAACAGCCGCAAGCCGAGCAAGCCTTCAAGCTGCGCGATTGCCTGCGTCAGTGGGGGCTGAGTCATGTGCAGACGGATCGCAGCGCGGCCAAAGTGCAGCTCTTCGGCCACAGCGACAAACTGGCGCCACAGACGCAACTCAATCCACGGCACAGTCGAAACAAATCTCGTATCGCTCATATGCCGTGCATATTAATACAACCTTAAAATTAGATTGGAAAAATAAGTCAAAACACGCATACTCGACAGCTCAACCAACTCCCCACAAGACACTCAATGGAAATCAAAACCATCACCCTGAATCCCCGTAGCAAGAACATCACCGAGGGCAAATCACGCGCGCCCAACCGCTCGATGTACTACGCCATGGGCTACGACACGCCTGACTTTAAAAAACCCATGATTGGCGTGGCCAACGGGCACAGCACCATCACGCCGTGTAACAGCGGTTTGCAAAAACTGGCGGATGCCGCGATTGCGGCGATTGAGGCAGCGGGTGGCAAGGCGCAGGTGTTTGGTACACCCACCATTTCTGACGGCATGGCTATGGGCACTGAGGGCATGAAGTACTCACTCGTCAGCCGCGAGGTCATCAGCGACTGCATCGAAACCTGTGTTCAGGGTCAGTGGATGGACGGTGTGCTGGTGGTGGGCGGTTGCGACAAAAACATGCCGGGCGGCCTGATGGGCATGTTGCGCGCCAATGTACCCGCCATCTACGTCTACGGCGGCACCATTTTGCCGGGTCATTACAAGGGCAAAGACCTGAACATCGTCAGCGTGTTTGAAGCCGTTGGGGAGAACGCCGCGGGCCGCATGACCGACGAAGACCTGGAGCAAATTGAACGCCGTGCCGTGCCAGGTACGGGTAGCTGCGGCGGCATGTACACGGCCAATACGATGTCGAGTTCATTTGAGGCGCTGGGTATTTCGTTGCCATACTCCAGCACCATGGCCAACCCGCACGACGAGAAAATGAACTCGGCGGCTGAATCAGCACGGGTGCTGCTTGAAGCCGTAAAAAAGGACATCAAGCCGCGCGACATCGTGACGAAAAAGGCAATTGAAAACGCGGTGGCTGTCATCATGGCTACGGGTGGTTCAACCAACGCAGTGCTGCACTTTTTAGCCATTGCCCACACCGCTGGCGTGGACTGGACGATTGATGATTTTGAGCGCATTCGCGTCAGAACCCCGGTGCTGTGCGACTTAAAACCCTCCGGAGAATACCTGGCGGTAGACCTGCACAAGGCAGGCGGGATTCCGCAAGTCATGAAAACACTGCTGGTCGCTGGCTTGCTACATGGTGACTGTCTGACGATTAGCGGTCAGACGATTGCTGAGGTGCTGAAAGACATTCCTGATGTGCCGCGGGCAGACCAGGACGTGATTCGTCCGATCAACAACCCAATGTACAAGCAAGGTCACTTGGCGATTTTAAAAGGCAACCTGTCACCTGAAGGCGCCGTGGCAAAAATCACGGGCCTGAAAAACCCGGTGATGACCGGCCCAGCCCGCGTGTTCGATGACGAACAATCTGGACTGGCCGCGATTTTGGCGGGCAAAATTGTGGCGGGCGACGTCATGGTGCTGCGCTACCTGGGGCCCAAAGGTGGTCCTGGTATGCCAGAAATGCTGGCCCCAACGGGCGCATTGGTTGGCGCAGGTTTGGGCGAAAGCGTTGGCCTGATTACCGATGGCCGTTTTTCAGGCGGCACGTGGGGCATGGTGGTGGGGCACGTCGCGCCGGAAGCGGCTGCGGGCGGCAATATTGCGTTTATCCGTGAAGGTGATTCGGTCACCATCGATGCCAAGCAGTTGTTGTTGCAACTGAACATCAGCGATGAAGAATTGGCCAAGCGCAAGGTCGGCTGGGAAGCACCAAAACCCCGCTACGTGCGCGGGGTGCAGGCCAAGTTTGCGTTCAACGCGTCAAGCGCCAGCAAAGGCGCGGTGCTGGACGACTACTGACAGTAGAAGTAGAACCGCAGGTTATTTTTTGCCATTCCTAGGCAGCATGCCCATCTGCGCACGCTGCTTTTCAATGCGCTTTTGCTTGCGTTTTTCCATCAAATCCATTTCAACTCGCTTGGTGTAGCCAGAGCTGTCAGCCCAGGCCCACCAAGCTACCGCCATGCCAAACGGTGACAGAACAACCCACCACGGCAAAGTGGCGACCGGGCCAAACTCAAGGTATTTCATGACTAATCCGGCAATGCCAATGAGTAGGAAGTACATACGAGAATCCTGCTTTCAATAAATTTGCATCAAAAAGTGACACGTAACATGGTTGTGAAGGTGACATTACCCGTCAACCCATGTCACTACAATGACGTTAAACCACTGTAACCCAACTTGTGACGCACTCGAGAGGACAATTCATGAAACGCATTTTTGTCGCAATAGCCGCTTTAGCTACTGGCTTTGCAGTAACAACGCCAGCACTGGCCGACATGGCCTTGGCCACCGCCAAAAACTGCATGGCCTGCCATGCAGTTGACAAAAAACTGGTCGGCCCATCTTACAAAGACATTGCCACCAAATACGCAGGTCAGGCCGATGCTGTCGACAAGCTGGCAGGTAAAGTGGTCAAAGGCGGCTCCGGTGCCTGGGGTCCTGTTCCCATGCCAGCGAATGCACAAGTCAATGATGCCGATGCCAAGAAGCTGGTAGCCTGGATTTTGGCTGGTTCGAAATAATTCTTCGAAGCATGATAAAAAAGGCCCGCTCGTAGCGGGCTTTTTTACTTCCAGTTGCCAAACTTGCTTACAGGTTTTCAGACAGTTGATCGAGAATTGCTGGATTCTCCAAAGTTGATGTGTCCTGCGTGATCGCCTCACCCTTGGCAATGCCGCGCAAAAGACGGCGCATGATTTTGCCGCTGCGGGTTTTGGGCAGGTTGTCACCAAAGCGTATGTCTTTGGGTTTGGCAATCGGGCCAATCTGTTTGCCCACCCAGTCGCGCAGCTCTTTGGCAATGGCTTTGGCCTCGTCGCCCGTTGGGCGTGAGCGCTTGAGCACCACAAACG
>JAYVPR010000451.1:0-3445 GCA_043757245.1 Polaromonas sp.
TGTGAAGTCTGAATTCCTTTATCCGTTCGCCCTGAGTTTGTCGAAGGGTTTCCCTGTGCTAGGCAGGCTTCGACAGGCTCAGCCCGAACGGAAACTCTACACATCATCGGGCCGGAGCTCTAAGGTTGTGAACCTCCTCAATTGCCGGGGCGATGCACTTGGCACAATACAGCCATGAAGACTCACCCTTATAGCGACGCTATTCATAAAACCGCTCTTGTCTTGTTTTCTGGCGGTCAGGATTCCACCACTTGCCTGGCGCAGGCGCTTTCAAAATACCAGCGGGTTGAGACCGTGGCGTTTGACTACGGCCAGCGGCATATCGTGGAGCTGGAGGCGCGGCTAAATGTACTGCGGGAAATCAAAGAAAAATTCCCCCACTGGGCCGGCAAACTGGGCGACGACCATTTGCTTGACTTGGCCGTGCTCGGTCAGGTCAGCGAGACCTCACTCACGCGCGACGTGGCCTTCAAAATAGAAAGCTCCGGTCTGCCCAACACCTTTGTACCGGGGCGCAACCTGCTGTTTTTAACACTGGCTGCGGCACTGGCGTACCGGCGTGATTTGCAGGTACTCGTCACGGGCGTGTGCGAGACCGACTTTTCAGGCTACCCGGATTGCCGCGACGACACCATCAAGGCCATGCAATTGGCGCTGTCGCTGGGCATGGACAAACGCTTTTTGATTGAAACGCCGCTGATGTGGATTGACAAAGCCGACACCTGGGCGTTGGCACATTCTCTCGGCGGCCAGCCGCTGGTGGATTTGATTGTGGAGCACACCCATACCTGCTATGTGGGTGACAGGCTGCATCGGCATGCCTGGGGCTATGGCTGCGGCACCTGCCCGGCTTGCGAGTTGCGGGCGAAAGGCTTTGAAAGATTTGAGCGTTCCGCTTTGGGGTAGGCGGTGCACTCTGTACTTGAATCAAACCTCTTAAACAACGCCGATTTCGGGTCCCCAAGGGTTGCAAATATCCAGCCCCGTGTCTTGAAAATGCCGCACGTTGCGCGTGACCACGATCAACTTGTGGCAGCAAGCGGTAGCGGCGATGGCGATGTCCAGGTCGTCCTGTGGGCGGCCAGTTTGCTCCAGGTCGGTTTTTAAGCGACCAAACTCGCGCCATACATCCGTTGTGGTGGGCAAAATGCGGGCGTCAAACTGACTACACAGCTCTTCAAACCAGGCTTGCAAACGGCGTTTGCGCGCGCCTGCGGGCAAACGCAGCAAGCCGTATTGAATTTCTCCTACACTCACGGCGGCAATGGCGCTCTGTTTGGCGTTATCGAGCAACCACTTCTGCACCAAGGCATTGGGCTCTGGGCGAGTAAGTTCTGACACCACGCAGGTGTCTAGCAGCCAGCGCATCGGCTATTTGCCCAGCACGGGTGCTAGTTTGCGGTTGCGGCGTTTGGGTAACTCTAAAACCACATCTACAGACGGCGCGCTCAGCAAGTGACGGCTAAAAGCGTCGTTATTGTCGTCTTCGCCGTCGTTTGTTTTGGGCGGGGCTGCACTACTGTCAATCGCCACAATTTGCGCCACAGCTCGGCCATGACGTGTGATGGTTTGCGGGCCTTGTGCCAAACTTAAGCCGATCAATTCACTGAAGCGGCTTTTAGCTTCTTGTACTTGCCAAGTGGTTTGCATGTTCGCCTTTTTATAGTCAGACTGACCTGAATTATAGGCTTAAATCAAACCTTCGCCCCGGTCTCCACAATGCACCGCGTCACCAGCGGCGGCTCTTCAAGCAAATGAAAACCCAGCTTGCGCTCGCGCAGAGCCACGTCGCTGGCGGTCACGCGGTCGAAGCGGCGCAGGTGCTCGGTCCATGACTCGTCAATGATTTGTTCGATAAAACGACCCGGTTGATGTACGTCGCGCAGCAGTTCCCAGCCCAATGCGCCCTGGCGCAGGCGGCTGCGGCGGCTGACCTGCATCAGCGCCCGAAAATCGTCGGAGCGCAGTGGGTCAATCAGGTACTCAATCGTGACCAGCACATGGCCGGCACCGGGTGCGTCGGCCACGGGCGCTTTGAACTCGCGCGACGGCGTTAAATCTTCTTCCAGACTGGTGTCCAGCACCCAGCGCTGTGCCAGCAGCATGCAAACCACGCTACTCACGGCAGCTACCAGCAGCGCATTGGCAACCGTGCTTAACGTTGCAATTTGTCCCCACAGCGCCGCGCCCAGTGCGCTGCTGCCCATGATCGCCATTTGGTACATCGACATGCCGCGCGCCCGCACCCAGTCTGGCAAGGCCAATTGCGCCGACACACTGAGCGAGTTGGCGCAAGTAATCCAGGCCATGCCGTTAACCAGCATGGCCAACACCGCCACCCACACATTGGGCGCAACCGCCATGACGGCGGTGGCCACCGATTGCAGCAGCGTGGCGCGCAGCACCAGCGCATCGCGCGGCATCATCTGGCGCAGACGCGGCATGGCAAACGCCGCGCCAATCGCACCGATGCCCATGCTGGCCAGCAGCAGCGTGAAAGTGCCAGCACCGCCACCCGGCAAGCCGCGCGCTATCAGCGGCAGCAGCGCCAGCAGCGCGGTGGAATGCAAAAAGAACAGCGCCACCTGCACCAAGGTGGCTCGCAGGCGGCTCGACTGCGCCACGAATTGCATGCCTACACGCATCGCGCTCAGCAAGCGCTCCCGCCCCAGCGGGCTGGGCGTGTACACGCGCCGCCAGCGCATGATGACAAAGCCTGAAATCACTGACAGCACGGCGTTGAGTACAAACACATACTGCGTGCCCGCGCTGGCAATCAGCGCACCCGCCAGCAGCGGCCCCACAATGCGCGACGCATTCATGGCAATGCCATTCAGCGCCAGCGCCGCAGGCAACTGCGCGCGCGGCACCAGCTCAGGCACGATGGCCGAAAACACCGGCCAGCGCATCGCCAGCCCCACGCCGTTGGCAAAGGTTAGTGCCAGCAGCAAAGGCGGCGTCATGACGCCCGATATGACGGCAATGCACAGCAGCGTCGCCACCCCGGCTATCCAGAACTGCGTCATGATGAAGTAGCGCCTGCGGTCCAAAATATCAGCCAGAGCACCGCTCGGCAAGCCCAGCAAAAAGACTGGCAGCGTGGCCGATGTTTGTACCAGCGCCACCCACAGCGGCGTAGTCGTCATGGAGGTCATCAACCAGGCAGCCGCCACGTCGCTCATCCACATGCAGGTGTTGGCCACCAGCCAGGTGCCCCACAGCATGCGAAACGTCATCACCTTAAGCGGTGCTAGCGCTGTGAGGTCATCGGCGATTTGTGGCGGGCGAGGTTGCTCAGACATTCAAACAATCAAACAATCAAACAATCAAGGTAACTACTCAGCCCCCCTACTCCTACTCCTTCCCCTTCCGGGGGAAGGTTGGGATGGGGGCATGCACGATGCGGGCACTGTTTCTGCACTTGCCCCCACCCTAACCCTCCCCC
>JAYVPR010000452.1:0-3439 GCA_043757245.1 Polaromonas sp.
CATCGAAGTGATCGAAGGCCCGTTGATGGACGGCATGAACATCGTGGGCGACTTGTTTGGCCAGGGCAAGATGTTCTTGCCGCAGGTGGTCAAGAGTGCGCGGGTGATGAAGCAGGCCGTGGCGCACCTGATCCCCTACATTGAAGAAGAAAAGCGGCTCGACGAAGCCGCTGGGCGCGACGTGCGCACCAAGGGCAAGATCATCATTGCCACCGTCAAAGGCGATGTGCACGACATCGGCAAGAACATCGTGACGGTGGTGCTCCAGTGCAATAACTTCGAGGTCATCAACCTGGGTGTGATGGTGCCCTGCCATGAAATTTTGGCGCGCGCCAAGGTCGAGGGCGTGGACATTGTGGGCCTGTCTGGCCTGATCACCCCGAGTCTGGAAGAGATGCAATACGTGGCGGGCGAGATGCAAAAGGACGATCACTTCCGTCTGCGCAAAATCCCGTTGCTGATCGGTGGTGCCACCACCAGCCGCGTGCACACCGCCGTCAAGATTGCGCCGCATTACGAAGGCCCGGTCGTGTACGTGCCTGACGCCTCACGCAGCGTGAGCGTGGCGCAGTCCCTGCTGGGGGAGAAGGCCCCGAACTATATTGCCGAACTCAATGCCGACTACGAGCGCGTGCGCCAGCAGCACGCCAATAAAAAACAGACGCCGTTGTGGCCTTTGCAAAAGGCACGCGCCAACAAGACGCCGATGGACTGGGCGCACTACACCCCGCCTACGCCCAAGTTCATTGGTCGGCGCGTGTTCAAAAACTTTGACTTGGCCGAGCTGGCCAAATTCATCGACTGGGGCCCGTTCTTTCAGACCTGGGACTTGGCGGGCCCCTTCCCCGCGATATTGAGAGACGAGGTGGTGGGCGCCGAGGCCGTGCGCGTGTTGGCCGATGGTCAGGCCATGCTCAAGCGCCTGATCGAAGGCCGCTGGCTGACCGCCAATGCCGTGATCGGCCTGTACCCAGCCAACAGCGTGAATGACGACGACATCGAGCTTTATACCGACGAGAGTCGCACGAAGGTCGCGCTGGTCTGGCACGGCCTGCGTCAGCAAACCGAAAAGCAGATGGTGGATGGCGTGATGCGGTCCAGCCGCTGCTTGGCCGATTTTGTGGCCCCGAAAGGGGTGGGTAATGATTACGTGGGCGTGTTTGCTGTGACGGCAGGCATTGGCACAGAGAAAAAAGAGCAGCAGTTCATGGCCGACCATGACGACTACTCCGCCATCATGCTCAAGGCCCTGGCCGACCGGCTGGCCGAGGCCTTTGCCGAGTGCCTGCATCACCGGGTACGCACCGATCTGTGGGGTTACGCGGCAGATGAGGCCTTGAGCCATGAAGCCATGATTGCTGAAAAGTACCAGGGCATTCGCCCCGCGCCCGGCTACCCGGCCTGCCCAGACCACAGTGTTAAAGCGGCGATGTTTGAGCTGCTGCAATGCGACGAGATCGGCATGGGCCTGACCGAGAGCATGGCCATGACGCCAGCGGCCAGTGTCAGTGGCTTTTACTTCGCGCACCCGCAAAGCACCTACTTCAACGTGGGCAAGATTGGTGAAGACCAACTCAAGGACCAGGCCCAGCGGCGCGGCTTGAGTGAGGCGCTGTTGCAGCGTCTGCTGGCCCCCAATTTGTGAGCGCTTACGAAATGTTACGTGTATGGCTTGCTATGGTCGCGGGCTTTGTTTACTTTTAGATGCGCTGAGCGTTGTTAAGCTTAGAAAGTCTTTGGCGTTGGTCCACAGACTCTTAAAAGGAAATAAAAATGAGCCGTTCACTTGACACTTCTCCTCTAACCCCTCCCGCCGCTGCCAGCGCCAACAAGGCCTTGTGGGCTGTCGTGGCCGTGCTGGGCGCTATCGTGGTGGCCATGGGCGGCTACTTGATGCGCGGGCCCACCCGATCGGTGGAGTCGGGTGCGAGCACCCTGCCCACACTGGTGGAGTCACCCGTCCCAGTGGCCGCAATACTCGCAACACCGGCCCCAAGTCCGGTGCTGACCGAGAAAAAAGACGGCATACCCGTCACGGAGAAAAAGGCCACCATCGTCGTGAAACCGGCCACTGTGGCCAGCAAATCCGCAACCGGCCCAACGCAAACCCACGCCCCCAGCCCTGCGCCGATCGCTGCTGGTGCACCGATGGCCCAGGCACCTCACGTGCTCGCTCCCCCGCCACCCGCCCCCAAGCCGGTGTGTCTGAACTGCGGCACGGTATCCAACGTCACCCCGATTCAGCGTGACGGGGCCGGTAGCGGCACCGGGGCGATTGCTGGTGGCGTCCTGGGTGGCGTGCTGGGCAACCAGGTGGGGGGCGGCGACGGCAAGACCATTGCCACCCTCTTGGGAGCCATCGGTGGTGGCTTTGCCGGTAATGCAGTCGAGAAAAAAATGAAAAAAGAAACCGTGTACCAAATCGATGTGCGCATGGACGATGGCAGCATGCGCAGCTTTGAGCAAGCCGTGCATGCATCCGTCGGGGCCAAGGTGGTGGTGGAGGGCGATGCGATACGCCCGGCGAACTGACACCCCCACGTTCGCGCACTGCGTGTCGCTTTCTGCCCCCCGAGGGGGCTAGCCTTGCTTGGGGCGGCCCTGCGCTGCGACTGACCCCCACGTTCGCGCACTCGGCTGCGCTTAACCCCGTGTTGATAAGCGCTGCGCCGCCATCAACGCGGCCACGCCCAGCAAGCTGGTGATCAGCAACAGCCACAGACCTGAGCTGTAGCCCAACTGCGGGCTCCACAGCCAGCCCATGAGCAGCGGCGCGGCGGCGCGTGCCAGCGCTGTGGGCAGGCCCAGCGCGCCGTTGAGTGTGGCCACGTGGTCTCGGTTCACATACTCGGCCACGGCGGTGCCCTTGACGATGGTGAGCATGCCGTTGCCCAGGCCATACAACAGCACAAACAGCATCACCCAGAATGCGTGGGTGTTCTCCCACGTCGGTGCGATCAAGAGCGCGGTCAAGCCCAGCGGAATCAAGGTGGGGACAAACCGATTCACCTGGTGCAAATCCAGATGGTGTTCAAAGAAATACATCAGCGCCCGCCCCAGCACTTGCAACACGCCAATGCTGGCCACAGTCGTAAGCACCCAGGCCTCGGGCAACTGGTTTTCACGCAGCAGACTCACCAAGTGCGCGGGCAATGCAGCGGTGGCGGCCATCAGCAACACGATGAACGCACCGATCAATACAAAGGGAGCACTCCACAAGTGCTGCCTCAGCGCAGAGCGCGACACTTTGGCGTGGCCCGGAGTCTGCGGGTTCGCTGAACTGCGTGCGGGCTCACCAGCGACAGGCGCATGGCGCAGCAGCCAGGCGTGCAGCGGTGCGCAAATGAACAGATGCATCGCCGCCAGCACCCACAGCGCATGTCGCCAGCCCACCGTGGCGATCAACCAAGCTGACAGGGGAATGAAGACGGTGCTGGCC
>JAYVPR010000453.1:0-3427 GCA_043757245.1 Polaromonas sp.
CCTGTCGCACACGCTGACGATTTTGGGCGTGTTGCTGGCCTTTATTTTGTCGGCTATGACGCTCAAAAGTGTTGCCATGGATGGTGCGCGTTTTAATGAAACGCTCTACACCTGGATGGTGGTTGGCGGCTTGAAGATGGAAGTTGGCTTTCTGATTGATGGTCTTTCCGCCATGATGATGTGCGTGGTGACATTTGTCTCACTCATGGTGCACATCTACACCATTGGCTACATGGAAGAAGAAGAAGGCTACAACCGCTTTTTTGGCTATATATCGCTGTTTACTTTTGCCATGTTGATGCTGGTGATGAGCAACAACATGCTGCAGCTTTTCTTCGGTTGGGAAGCTGTGGGCCTGGTGTCTTACTTGTTGATCGGTTTTTACTACAACAAGCCAAGCGCCACGCATGCCAATATGAAGGCGTTTTTGGTGAACCGTGTAGGTGACTTCGGCTTCATTCTTGGCATTGGCCTGGTGGCCGCCTATGCGGGCACGTTGAACTATGGCGAAGCATTCGCCAAGGGCGATGAACTTGCCAAACTGACGCTGCCAGGGACCAGCTGGATGCTGGTCACGGTGATTTGCATCTGTCTTTTTATTGGTGCGATGGGCAAATCGGCGCAGTTCCCTTTGCATGTGTGGCTGCCAGACTCAATGGAGGGCCCGACACCGATCTCGGCGCTGATCCACGCTGCAACCATGGTCACCGCTGGAATTTTCATGGTGGCACGCATGTCGCCATTGTTTGAATTGAGTGATACGGCCTTGAGTTTTATCATGATCATCGGCGGCATTACCGCGCTGTTCATGGGTTTTTTAGGCATCATTCAAAACGACATCAAGCGCGTGATAGCTTATTCAACGCTGTCACAGCTTGGCTACATGACAGTTGCGCTGGGTGCATCAGCTTATTCAGTGGCCGTGTTCCATTTGATGACGCATGCGTTTTTCAAAGCGCTGCTGTTTTTGGCAGCCGGCTCGGTTATTTTGGGCATGCACCACAACCAGGACATTCGCTGGATGGGCGGTGTGCGTAAATACATGCCTATCACCTGGATTACTTTTTTGCTCGGTTCACTGGCGTTGATTGGTACGCCACTGTTTTCTGGCTTTTACTCCAAAGACAGCATCATCGAAGCGGTGCATGAAAGCCATTTGGCAGGTGCTGGTTTTGCATACTTCGCGGTGCTGGCGGGCGTGTTTATCACGGCGTTCTATTCTTTCAGGTTGTATTTTTTGGTCTTTCACGGCAATGAGCGTTTTGACCAGAATCCAGACGCGCATCATGACGATCACCACGGCGACCAGCATGGCGCGCATGTTGATCACCACCCCAAGCCGCATGAATCATCCTGGGTTGTGACTGTGCCGCTGGTTTTGCTGGCAATTCCATCTGTCGTGATTGGGTTCATGACCATCCAGCCCATGCTGTTTGGCGACTTCTTCAAGGGGGTCATCACGGTCAATCTCGAAAAACATCCCGCGATGGAAGAGCTGGCTAAACTGTTTCACGGCCCGGCGCAAATGGCGCTGCATGGGTTGACTGCTGCTCCGTTTTGGCTGGCGCTGGCCGGCGTTGTTACGGCCTGGTACATGTACATGCGCAATCCAGCGTTACCTACTGCCATCAAACGCATTTTTCAACCTGTCTACACGTTGCTCGACAACAAGTATTACCTCGACTGGTTCAATGAAAACGTACTGGCGCGCGGCGTGCGCGGACTCGGCATGGGTCTTTGGAAATTCGGTGATCAAAAACTGATCGACGGTGCACTTGTCAATGGTTCGTGGAAAGTTGTGGGCTGGGTGTCCAGCATTGTTCGGCGCTTGCAGTCGGGCTTTATTTACCACTACGCCTTCGGCATGATCTTGGGTGTGTTTGTGCTGATGACGTATTTCGTCTGGCTGAACCAATAAATCCGATGCGTCCGATAAGTTCGATAAGTTCGATAAGTTCGATAAATAACAAAAAGAAGCAGGAATAATTTCAATGGGTTTGCTTAGCCTTGCAATTTGGACGCCAATATTTTTTGGCGTTGTACTGTTAGCCCTGGGGCGTGACGACCAGGCGCGCAGCGTGCGCTGGATCGCATTGATCGGTGCAGTGGTCAGCTTTCTGGTCACACTGCCGTTGTATGAAGGCTTCAAGCTGGGCACATCGGCCATGCAGTTTGTTGAAAAAGGCAGCTGGATTGCCCGCTTCAATGTCCATTACCACATTGGTGTTGACGGTATTTCATTGTGGTTTGTATTGCTGACTGCGTTTATCAATGTGGTGGTCATCATTGCCAGCTGGGAGTCCATCACGACGCGCGTCAACCAGTACATGGCGTCGTTTTTAATTTTGAGCGGTTTGATGATTGGCGTTTTCACGGCGCTGGACGGCCTGCTGTTTTATGTGTTTTTTGAAGCCACGCTGATACCGATGTACCTCATCATTGGCATATGGGGCGGTCCGAACAAGATTTACGCGGCCTTCAAGTTCTTTTTGTACACGCTGCTGGGCTCGCTGCTGATGTTGGTGGCTTTGATTTACCTGTACAACAAATCTGGCGGTAGTTTTGATATTTTGACCTGGCACAAGTTGCCTCTCGGTAGCACCATACAAACGCTGCTCTTCTTCGCCTTCTTTGCGGCGTTCGCTGTCAAGGTACCCATGTTCCCCGTGCACACCTGGCTGCCAGATGTGCACGTTGAAGCGCCCACCGGCGGCTCGGCCGTGCTGGCCGCCATCATGCTCAAACTGGGGGCCTATGGTTTTTTGCGGTTTTCGATGCCGATTGCGCCTGATGCCTCACGCGAATGGGCCTGGCTGATGATTGCCTTGTCACTCACAGCAGTGATCTATGTCGGCTTGGTGGCACTGGTGCAACAAGACATGAAAAAGCTGGTGGCCTACTCATCAGTGGCGCACATGGGTTTTGTCACGCTTGGTTTTTTCATTTTTAACGACTTGGGTGTGTCAGGCGGTATCGTGCAAATGCTTGCCCACGGCTTTGTGTCAGGCGCCATGTTCCTGTGTATTGGCGTGCTGTATGACCGGGTGCATTCGCGCGAGATTTCCAGTTACGGCGGGGTGGTCAACACCATGCCCAAGTTTGCTGCATTTGCCTTGTTTTTTGCCATGGCCAATTGTGGCTTGCCTGCCACGGCTGGTTTTGTGGGCGAGTGGATGGTCATTTTGGGCGCTGTCAAATTCAATTTCTGGATTGGTCTGGCATCTGCCACTGCGTTGATATTTGGCGCAGCCTACACGCTGTGGATGTACAAGCGGGTGTACCTCGGCCCTGTCGTCAATGACGATGTCAAAAATCTGACCGACATCAACGCCAGAGAGTTTTTGATGCTGGCTTTGCTGGCCATCGCCACGCTTTACATGGGTTTGTACCCCAAGCCGTTTACCGATGTCATGAACAGCTCTGTGAT